>DIFG01000065.1:0-20139 GCA_002419025.1 Deltaproteobacteria bacterium UBA5754
ATTCCACACGAAATGACGACGAGCCAAATATTGCCGCGATAGTTTTAGCCGCAGGCAAGGGTACCAGGATGAAGTCTCTTATCCCGAAAGTCATGCACGAGATTCTGGGTGTGCCTCTTCTTGCTTACGTACTGGAAAATCTCAGGTCCATAGAACTTTCGCCCATCGTCGTCGTAACCGGATTTGGTAAAGATCCCGTATGTGAGCTTTGCAGGAAATTTGACGTTGTCACTGTTCACCAAGAGGAGCAGATGGGCACGGCCCACGCAGTTGGTTGTGCTCGGGATGCCCTTGCAGGACACGATGGCCACGTGCTTGTCATCTGCGGTGATACTCCCCTTGTTAGGTCGTCCACCATAGAGAAGTTCCTTGGTCTGCATCTTGAAACCCAGGGAGATATTTCCGTCCTCAGTGTAATTGTTTCCGATCCCCAAGGATATGGGAGGATCCTCCGAGAGCCTCCAGGAGATGGACGCTTTGTCGACATTGTAGAAGAAAAGGATGCCGATGACCTGGAGCGAATGATAAAAGAAGTTAATACAGGTAGTTATGCAGTAAATTCACGCGTTCTTTTCGGGCTGATCGACAAAGTCGATGCACAAAACAGCCAAAGTGAATACTATCTCACGGATATAGTTAGAATAGGTGCCAGTCATGGCCTTGTCGTTAATGCCTTTTGTGTTGCTCAGGAAACAGAAGCGCTGGGGGTCAACTCTCGAAAGGATCTCTCTTTTGCTGAAGAGGTGATGCTCGATAGAATCCAGGAATACTGGATGGAACAGGGAGTAACTTTTCAACTGAGGAAGACTTGTTATATTGACAAAACCGTAAGGCTCGCACGAGATGTTGTGGTAGGAGCCCACAGCGTCCTTGCCCAAGGAACCACAATCGGCGAAGGAGCACGCATCGGCCCATATGCACATCTCGTAAATGTCCATGTCGGTGACAGGTTCGAAGTACCTGCAGGAACCGTCTTACAAAACTGTTCAATCGGCGTTGACGACAAAATTGGGTTTATCGAAAAATGATGGATTCGTAGAAAGCGCCGGTAAAAGCCGGCAAGGAGTAAGAGGTGAAAGTCCTCCACACGGTAAAGGGTAGCGATCAGCCGTGTCCCCGAGTCATGCGTCGGCCCTCCGCAAGGAGGGCGGCGAAGCGTTGACAAGGGGGTGTGCAGGCCGGGCTAATGAGCTCCGAAATCAATCGCCTCCGGGTTACAGACCTTGTTACGATATGGGGGAGGCTGCACGAGGCGTCGCGCAAACGCGAGCGGCGTCTCGGACCCGCGGAGTCTAAGAACCAGGGCATGTACACAAACTGCTTGCACGGAAACCGGGAGATCCCGGAAGCGGCCGGGCGAATCCCTCGCCGGGTCCGGTCGGTGAAGGCGCAAGCCGCAATACCGACACGTACACGACCGGGAAGTCGGACACGGGTATAATATCTATGAAGCGGACGAACAAAGGAGCCCAATCCCGCCTGGTGCGGGACCAACCACCGGCGGAGTCCGTGGAGAAAAGGCCCGTGGCCAAGGGGAACCCTGAGCAGGCGACCGTGCTCGGAACGCAGGGTCCGGCAGGCGTGTTGAGCGCTCTGGGCAGGGTACGGGAGGCAGCCTGTGTCTCTGCGTCTGACCCGAGGCAGGAGCCCGGTGCGGTAATCCCGCACGCCGGGATCTGTGTGGGGGGGTGCCGGGCAACCGGTATCCCTACCGCGACAAAAGTGCCGGACTCGTCATGCCGGACTTGATCCGGCATCCAGAACATATTGAAAAGACTTAATTCCGACCTCCTGCCGGCAGGCACGGCCGCCGCAATGACGCCAAATTGGATCTTTTCGACTTTTTACGACGCCATCAGCTTTGGCTGATGATACATTTTCGTAATAATGCAAGCCTAAAAAAACAAAATTGTAATAAAATAACGATGGCAATTTCATTTCATTATTATATTTTTACTTAAAAATCAATTTACTAATAAAATGGAACGTGTTTTGCGAGAAAATATATCTTTCAGGCTCCAGGTCGCGGCTGCGGCTCCGGACGCCTGAACCGGAGGCGAACCATGAAAAAGATCGAGGCCATCATCAAGCCCTTCAAACTCGACGAGGTGAAGGATGCCCTGAACGAGATCGGGATTACAGGCATGACCATCTCCGAGGTCAAGGGTTACGGCAGGCAAAAGGGCCACAAGGAGATCTACCGGGGAGCGGAATATGTCGTGGATTTCATCCCCAAGATCAAGATCGAGATTGTCGCCGACGATCCCGTGGCCGAAAAGGCCGTGGCGACCATCCAGAAGGCCGCCCAGACCGGAAAGATCGGGGACGGGAAGATATTCGTCTCCCCTGTAGAAGACGTGATCCGGGTCCGGACCGGTGAACGGGGAAAGGACGCGGTCTGAAGATCTGGACATGGCCACTACGCTACACCAGGCCGCACAGCCCGTTTCCGTTTGCACAGAAGGCCGAAATTCAGGGCAAAAAGGTGAAAAACCATCTCCCGGAGGGCGCCTCTTGGCCCTCTGGGAGGAGGGCCTTGCCGGCACGGCCCTCCTTGACGTACACACGGCCCTCGTGGACCGGATCGTGGAGGATGCGTACGGGAAATGCCGGTCGCCCCTGGCTCGGGAGACGGCCCTCGTCGCCCTTGGGGGATACGGCCGCCGGGAGCTCTTCCCATATTCCGATGTGGACATCCTCCTCCTCCACCCTCCCATGTTCCCGGAAGAGGTGGACGGAATCGCCCGGGCGGCCTTCTATCCCCTGTGGGATGCAGGCCTCGACGTGGCACATGCGGTGAGGACCGTGGACCAATGCATAGAGGACGCGGCCAAGGACTTTTTCTTCCGCGTCTCGCTCCTGGACGCCCGGCTCATCGCCGGAGACAGGACCCTTTTCAACCAGCTCGAAAAGGGATTCCACCAGGTCTTTGTCGAGGGGAAGCGGAGGGAATTCGTGGAGACCATCCTCTCTCACCGGGTGCTCCGGCTCGAAAAATTCGGGGCCCACGCCTATCTCCTCGAACCGAATATCAAGGAGGCGCGGGGGGGGCTCCGGGACATCCACGCCATCCTCTGGACCGCCAAGGTCCTCTTCGGCCTGGATGGCATCCCCTCCATCCAGGATGCCGGTCTCCTGTCGCCTGCCGAGACCCGGGGGATCGAACAGGCCCGAGACCTGCTCGTTAGCCTGAGAAACCGGCTTCATTTCACAAGCAGGCGGAAAAACGATCGGCTTTACTTCGAATATCAGGTCCAGATCGCCAAAGATATGGAAAACACGTACGCGGATGGAGACC
This sequence comes from Deltaproteobacteria bacterium UBA5754, assembly GCA_002419025.1. Classification (GTDB taxonomy): domain Bacteria; phylum Desulfobacterota; class Dissulfuribacteria; order Dissulfuribacterales; family UBA5754; genus UBA5754. The sequence goes on from DIFG01000065.1 coordinate 3,299, forward strand.
ACGTAATCGAACGGTTCATGCAGGCCGTCTACCAGGCCTTAGACCGCATAGCCACTGCGGCGGAACTCTTTTTCGAACACGTGGACGAGGTCATCTCCCAAGGGCAGCAGCATGCCGGAGACGGCCTCATCGAGCCAGGCATCGAGATCCGCTCCGGCCGCGTCCACCTCGAAAACCCACAGGCCCTCGCCAGGATCCCGCTCCTTGCCATGAAGGTCTTTGTCCATGCAGCCCGCTTGGGCAGGCCCGTACACCATCGCACACGCAGGGCGATCGCGGAATACGCACGGGCGATCTCCGGTCGCCTACGTACCTCGAAAAGGGCCGCGCGACTCTTTTTGGAGGTCCTCGAACAGGCGCAAAAACCCAACGATCTCATGGACTCCCTCCTGGACTCGGGGCTTCTCACGGCCTTTCTTCCCGAATTCGAACGTGTCCGCTCCCTCATGCAGCACGACGTCTATCACGTCTCCACCGTGGACAGGCACCTCATTCAGACGGTGGTCGAACTCCACGGGCTGAAGGATGAAGAAAAAGAGATATATTCCGCCCTTTCCTCCCCCCGCATCCTTTTTCTCGCCGGTCTCCTCCACGACATAGGAAAGGGAAGCGGACACGGACATGCGTCCCGAGGGGCTGAAATGGCAAAAGGGATCGCCAGGCGCATGGGCCTTTCCGGACCGGATGCCGAGACCCTGATCTTTCTCGTGGAGCAGCACCTCTTCCTCATGGAAACGGCCCAGAGACGGGACCTGGACGACGAGATCTTTGTCATCAGATGCGCCCGACGGATCGGCACACCGGAACGCCTGAAGATGCTCTATCTCCTCTCGGTCGCGGATGCCAGGGCGACCGGACCGAATGCATGGAACGCATGGAAGGCCTCGCTTCTCCAGGAATTCTATCTGAAGCTCCTCCATCTCCTCGAGAGCAAGGATTTCGCGGATCCGGATCGGGTCCAGGCCGTCTCCTGGATGCGCGAACGTGTGGCGGCCATCCTCGAACAGGCCCCTGAGGTCCTCACGCACCTTCTCCCTGAGGACTATCTCCTTTCCTTCACACCGGAGGCCATCGCCCGGCATCTCGATCTCAAAAGGAAACTCGCCACAGAAACAGTGGTCCTCGTCCCAGAGGCACGGAGAACCGGGTGGTCCCTTCTCCTCCTTGCCAAGGACCGTACCGGTCTTCTCGCCCGCATCTTTGGGGTTCTGGCCCTGCATGACCTGAATGTCCGCTCCGCCGAACTCTTCACCCTCGGAGACGGAACCGCCGTCGATCTCATCGACTGCACATCGGCCATAGGGATCGGGTTTGACGAACAGGATTGGGACCGTCTTCGGCAGGATCTCGCCTTTGCGCTCGAGGGCGGCCTGGATCTACCACTCCTCCTCGCCCAGAAACCCGAACTCTTCACCCGATCCCTCTGTCACCCAGTTGGCATGGAGGGGACCAGGGTCGCCGTGGCAAACGACGTCTCTGACTTTTTCACCGTGCTCGAGGTATATGCCTGGGACAGGATCGGGCTCCTTTTCTCTGTCACACAGGTACTCGCGGACCTCGGCCTCGGTGTCACCAAGGCGCGGATCGCCACCCACGCAGACCAGGTGGTGGATGTCTTCTTCGTGCGAAACCAGGACGGGGAAAAGCTCACGGACCCTGGAATCATCGAAAAACTGCGGCAGTCATTGAGCGAAGCTGCTGCTTGCCCCTCACAGAAGACCCTTACATAACCGTCCAGACCGGACGGCAACATAAACCCAGGAGGAATCAAAAGGCATGGCAACCAAGAAAGAAGTTCTCAAGATGGCGCAGGAACGAGGCGTCAAGATGGTGGATATCCGCTTTCTCGATCTGCCAGGCATCTGGCAGCATTTCTCCGTTCCCCTCGAGGAACTGGAAGAATCCAGCTTCGAGGACGGATTCGGACTAGACGGCTCGAGCATTCGCGGCTGGCAGCCCATACATGCGAGCGACATGCTCGTGATCCCGGACCCCGCCACCGCCCAGATCGACCCGTTCTTCGAGGAACCCACCCTCGTCCTCATCGGGGACATAGCCGATCCCTTCACCAAGGAGCCCTACTCCAGGGATCCCCGCTACATCGCCAAGAAGGCCGAGGCCTATCTAAAGAGCACCGGTATCGGGGACACGGCCTATATCGGCCCGGAGGCCGAATTCTTCATCTTCGATGACGTACGCTATAGCTCCCAGACCAATGGCTGCTCCTACCAGGTGGACTCCATTGAGGCCATCTGGAACTCGAACCGGGATGAATGCCCCAACCAGGGCTACAAGATCCGCCACAAGGAGGGCTATTATCCAGCACCGCCCACTGACAAGTACCAGGACATGCGGACCGAGATGGTCCTCACCCTGAAGGAGCTCGGGATCCACGTGGAATGCCAGCACCACGAGGTGGCGACCGCAGGGCAGGCCGAGATCGACATGCGCTTCAGGCCCCTTGTGCAGATGGGGGACCAGCTCATGTGGTTCAAGTACGTTCTCAAGAACGTGGCCTATCACCACGGAAGCACAGTGACCTTCATGCCCAAACCCCTCTTCGGGGACAACGGCTCGGGTATGCACACCCACATCAGCATCTGGAAGGACGGGAAACCCACCTTTGCAGGCGACAAGTACGCAGGGCTCTCCGACAACGCCCTCTACGGCATCGGCGGAATACTCAGGCACGGCAGGTCCCTCTGCGCCATCTGCAACCCAACCACCAACTCCTACAAGAGGCTCGTCCCCGGCTATGAGGCCCCGGTAAATCTCGCGTACTCGAGCCGCAACCGGAGCGCGTCCATTCGCATCCCCATGTACTCGGCATCCCCCAAGGCGAAACGTCTCGAATTCCGGACCCCGGATCCTTCCTGCAACGGCTACCTCGCCTTCGCAGCCATCCTGATGGCGGTCCTGGACGGCATACAGAACAAGATCGATCCGGGCGACCCCATGGACAAGAACATCTACGATCTCCCGCCTGAGGAGCTGGCCCTGATCCCGACCGCGCCTGGCTCACTTGACGAGGCCCTCGCGGCCCTGAAGGCCGACCACGAATACCTCCTCAAGGGGGACGTCTTCACCCCGGACGTCATCGAGACATGGATCGAATACAAGACCAAACACGAAGCGGATCAGGTCCGGATGCGGCCCCATCCCCACGAGTTCTTCCTGTACTACGACATCTAAAGTTATCAGCCGTCAGCTATCAGTTATCAGTAAAGCAAACCCAAAAATAGTTATCAGCTGTAAGCTATCAGCTGTCAGTAAAACAAACCAAAATCCAAAAGCTGACAACTGAAAACTGATAACTGAAAGCTGCAGGAACTGCCGGTGCCGCCATATCCTGCCGGGGATGCGGCACCGGCAGCCCGGTCCTGACCGAGCTCCCCTAAAAGAACCTCGCGTGCCGCTTGTCCAGCCTCCGGAGGCCGAACCTCTCGGCCATGTCGAGGACGCGGCGAAATTCGTCCTCGGTGATCCTTCTGTCAAGGGGTGGATATTTGTCAGCGATATAACTGGGATAGTACTGGTCCATGATGTTCAGGTACGTCTCCCGCGAGATCTCGCGGGCAATGAATCCAAGGACCTCCTCCGACCCAGCCAATCCTCCCGGAAGGACGAGATGGCGCACGAGAAGACCCCGGAGCGCGATCCCGTTCCCATCGAGGACCAGATCCCCCACCTGCCGGTACATCTCTTTCAATGCCATTCGATTGATACGGGGATAGTCCAGGACCTTTGAAAGCCTCCGGGCGATTTCCGCGTCTCCGTACTTCATGTCAGGCATGTAAATGTCGACGATTCCGTCCAAAAGGGCAAGGGCCTCCGGGCTGTCGTATCCGCCTGTGTTGTAAACAAGGGGGAGCCTAAGGCCGTTTCTCGCTGCGATGGCGACCGCCTCGATGATCTGTGCCACCACGTGGCTCGGAGAGACCAGGTTCACGTTGTGGCATCCCATCCCCTGAATCGCGAGCATGACGGATGCAAGCTCCTCCGCGTCAACCTCCCTTCCCTCACCCCCCTGGCTCACGGGCCAGTTCTGGCAATAGACGCACCGGAGGTTGCACCGGGAGAAAAAGATGGTCCCTGAGCCGTTCCATCCGCGAAGCGGATCCTCTTCTCCGAAATGGGGGCCAAAACTATCCACTACAGCTCGTCTTCCTGTCTTGCAAAAGGCCCTCTCAGGCTGCTCGAGACGGTTCACCCGGCAGTATCGCGCGCAAAGATCGCAGGATTCCAGGTGCCTTATGGCCTCCGCGGCCCTCGCATCCAGAACGCCTTCCTCAAGGAGAGAGAGATAGGCGGGCCGAAATGAAGGGGGAATCGGCGTCCTCGCGCCCATCAGGTCTCGGTCGCGCGGGCGATCCTGAACTCTTCCATGCCGAGTCCCGGGTTTCCCTCGACATGGATCTTCACCTCCCGCAGGCCTTCGATCCTCGCGATCTCGGTCCTCTTTGCGTTCAGCATGTGGAAGGCCACTGCGGGCTGGACCTCGAGGATCACCTTAATCACCTCCCCATGCTCCTTGGCGAGCCACTCCCTGAGTGCCCTCAGGTGGGTGACGGCGAGACTTTCCACCGTGCGCACGATCCCCTTGCCCGCGCAACATGGACACGTCCTGTGTTGGACCATCTGGACCGGGGCGCCTATCTTCTGGCGAACGATCTCAATAAGCCCGAAGGGACCCACACGCGAGACCTCTGTGCGGGCCTTGTCCCGTTTCAAAAGCTCTTTCATGCGCCTTTCCAGGCCTTCGCGGTTGGCCCTGGGCCGCATGTCTATGAAATCCACCACGATGATCCCGGCCAGATCCCTAAGGCGGAGCTGGCGGGCGACCTCTTCCGCCGCCTCGAGATTCGTGTTGTAGGCGGTCTCCTCGAACTCCTTCTCGTGGATGAGCTTCCCCGAGTTGACATCAATGGCCACAAGGGCCTCGGTGGGCTCTATGATGAGGGACCCTCCGGACGGGAGCTCCACCCGACGCCGGAAGATCTCCTCGATCTGGACCTCGACCCCGTAGTGGGAAAAGATGGGCATCAATCCGTCGTAATATCGGACGGTCGCCTCATGCTTGGGGGAGATGATCTTCAAAAAGGCCTTCACATCCTCGCAGGCAGCCTGGTCGTCGATGGCGATTTCGGTCACGTCGGACGTGAGGTAATCCCGCAGAAAACGGGCGACCAGATCCCGTTCGGTATAGAGAAGAGAAGGTGTGGAGGCCTTCTGCGCCTTTTTCTTGAGGTCCTGCCAGAGCCTGAGGAGATAGGAGAGGTCCTGCTTCACGTCCTTTTTCGTCATCCCCTCGGTGACCGTCCGGACGATGAGGCCGACCCCTTCAGGCCGGGTGAGCTCGGCAAGGAGCTCCTTCAGGCGTTTCCTCTCCGCCTCTTCCTCGATCTTGCGCGACACCCCCACCTGATCCGTCCCGGGCATGATGACGAGGAACCGGCCGGGGATGGAGAGGTATGTCGTGACCGCCGGGCCCTTCATGGCCGACTCTTCCTTCACGATCTGGACGAGGACCTCCTGGCCCTTCTGCAGGAGTTCCGGGGCCTTTCTTCCGTTCTCCGGGTTTCCGTAATATTCGGGATGGATGTCATCCAGGGGAAGATAGGCGTTCCTGGCACGCCCGATATCCACGAAAACGGCCTGGAGACCGGGTTCGATGTTCGTTATCCGCCCCTTGTAGATGTTCCCCCGGGTTTTGAGCCAGGTCTCGCTCTCCACCTGATAGGCCTGGAGCCGGCCGCCCTCGAGGAGGCAGACCCGGACCTCCTCCGGATCATCCATGTTCACGATGATCTTGTGTTCCAGTATCGGTTCCTTCTTTTTCCCGGTTTTAGCCATACGTTCGGTCCATGTACGGACTCCTTGCGCCGTTCGCGCCACAGTTTATCCTATAGCCTTTTGAACTCAAGCGGAGACCATTGCCACACAATCTGCCTCGGGCTGGCCATTGGCCGCCCCTCGGGTGGGGAAAAGATGACGAAGATCGGAGTTTTTGATTCGGGAGTCGGGGGGCTCACGGTGGTGCGCGAGATCGAAAGGCTCCTTCCGCGCCACCCTCTCGTCTATTTCGGGGACACGGCCCGGACCCCGTATGGATCCAAGAGCCGGGAGACCCTCATCCGCTACGCCCGCGAGGACACCCGTTTCCTCCTGGACCAAGGGGCCGATATGGTGGTCGTCGCCTGCCACAGCGCAGCGAGCGCGGCCACCCATGTCCTGAGATCGGACTTCTCCGTCCCGGTCTTTGAGGTCATCACCCCTTCCATAAACGAGGCCGTCGCCATGACGAAAAAGGGCGTGATCGGCCTCATCGGGACCCGGGCGACCGTGACAAGCGGCATCTACGAGACCGAGATCGGGCGGCTCGCTCCGGGAGCCAGGGTCCTCAGCCAGGCCTGCCCCCTCCTTGTGCCCCTCGTGGAGGAGGGATGGATCTCCGCCCGCGAGACACGCATGATCGCCTCCCGATATCTCCGGCCCCTCAAGGGCAAAGGGATGGACACCCTCGTCCTCGGCTGCACCCATTATCCCCTTCTCAAACGGATCATCCAGGAAAAGATCGGGAGGCGGGTGACAATCGTCGACCCGTCCGCCGAGGTTGCACGCGCTGTACGGGATCACATCGCCTCGAATGGTCTTGGGGATGCCGGCGAAACAGGGGGCACAGAGAGCCGGTTCTTCCTGTCGGACCTCACGCCCGCCACACAACGGATAGTGGAGAGTTTCCTCGGCCGGAAGGTCAGCATCGAACAGGTCACGCTTCCCTGCCACACAGGCCTCTAACCACATCCAGGTCTTCAGGGGTGTCCACCTCCGGGGGGGCTGAGGAGACCGGAACGACACCGATGGAGAAACCGTTTTCGAGGGCCCGAAGCTGTTCGAGCCTTTCCACCCCTTCGAGCAGACCCGGGGGGAGACCCACAAAGGTCTGGAGGAAACCCTGGCGGTAGGCATAGAGCCCGATGTGGCGCAGATACGCAGCCCTTAGGTCAAAAGGCGGCGCCCCATCCGCCCGTGCGTCCTCCCAGATGCCGTCCCGGTCAAAGGGGATCCTCGCCCTGGAGAAATAGAGGGCACGCCAGGACCGGTCCACGACCACCTTGACCCGGTTCGGATTTTTGGCCTCAGCGGACGAAAGCGGGCAGGCCGGGGTGGTCATGAGGACATCGGTGTCGGCGAGAAGTCTCGCCACGATGGCATTCACCGGACCCGGATCGAGGAGGGGCTGGTCCCCCTGTACATTCACGACCACGTCTTCATCATGAAGGCCGAGCCTTCGGGCGACCTCTGCTATGCGATCCGTCCCGGACGGATGGGAAGGGTCTGTGAGAAAGGCCTCGCCACCGGCCCAGGCCACGCATGAACGGATCCTCTCATCGTCCGTGGCGACTACGGTCCGCTCCACTTCAGGAATGCGTGCGGCCCGATGGAGGATGTGGAGGATCATGGGACGGCCGTGGATCTCGATGAGGGGTTTTCCAGGAAGGCGCGTGGAGCCGTACCGGGCCGGGATTATGCAAACGGTGCGAGGCTTGGGCATGGATCACTCCGATTCACGGCTGCATGAAAGGCCGTAGAGGGTCTTTCTGGAAAGACCGGTCAGGCCGGAGAGAAGCGAGGCGGCCTCCTTCCTCGACAGGGCGCGGCCGGTGGTCATGGCCTCCATGACACGGCCGGCGGCATCGAGGTCATGGGAACGGTCCTCATCCTCTCTCTCGCTGGCCCCTTCCACCACCACCGTGATTTCGCCCTTGGGTTCCATGCCTTCGAGCCCGGCCGCCACCTCGGAGATCCTGCCCCGGAGGATCGTCTCATGGACCTTGGTGAGCTCACGGCCCAGAAGCATCTCCCTGTCGCCGAGGACATGAAAAAGATCCTCGAGAAATACCTTGATGCGGTGCGGCGCCTCGAAAAACACGAGAGGAACGGGCAGGCCCGCAAGGCCTTCAAGCGCCTTCCGTCTCGCCTCCCTCTTTGCCGGAAGGAACCCTGCAAAATGGAAAGAGTCACCGGAAAGGCCCGAAACGCTCAAGGCCGCTGTCACCGCCGACACCCCCGGAATGGGCACCACTGGAAAGCCCGCCTCCCTCACCCTGTCCACCAGGACCCGTCCGGGGTCGGAGAGTCCTGGGGTGCCGGCATCAGAGACAAAGGCCGCATGCGCCCCGGAGGCGAGGACATGGATCACCTCATGGGCGCAGGCCCCTTCCTTGTGTTCGTGGCAGCTCATCACCCGGGTCCGTATCCCGTAGCGGGAAAGGAGTTTCCGCGTCCTGCGGGTGTCCTCACAGGCCACGAGGGAGACCGCGGCCAGTATCCGCACGGCCCGGCCCGTCATGTCGTCCAGGTTCCCGATGGGGGTCCCGACCACGTAAAGGGTCCCTCTTTCTTCAACTGTCATGGGTGTCAGGCCGCCTTGCCTCTGCGGCCCCATGGCGGGACTTCCTATACACATGGAACATCCTCTGGAGGGCCGTCACATGGGCCAGGACCGCGATGACGGCAAGGGCCGGGAGGATCCAGCCGAAAAGGAGCCCGACAGCCAGGATCAGGAGGCGCTCAAAGCGGGTGAGTATGCCGACCGTGCAGGAAAAGCCGAGGGCCTCGGCCCGGGCCCTGGTGTAACTCACCAAGAGAGAGCCCGAGAAGGCGAAAAGCACGAGAAGCGTCCCGACGAACCCAACCCCTCGCTGATGGAAAAGGACAGCAAGACCGAGAAAGAGGAAGAACTCCGCGTAACGGTCGAGACACGAGTCGAGAAAGGCCCCGAAGCGGGTGACCCGCCCCTGTTCCCGGGCGAGAAGCCCGTCCACTGCGTCAAGAGGACCGAGGACCGCAAGGAGAACCCCGGCGAGCACGGGATGGCCGAGCCCGATGGCGCAGCCGATCCCCCCGTAGGAGATGAGCCCGAGTATGCTCACCCCATTGGGACTGAGGCCGAGGCGGCCCAAAAACCTTGCGACTGGAAGGAGAAGCGGCCGGGACCAGCCCCTGCACCAGCCACTGAAGGACCATGACATCTTTCAGTTGTCAGCTACCATCTGTCAGTTTTCAGCAAAACAAAAAAACTGACAACCTTGATGGTCTTGTAAAAAGCCCCAAAATAGCCTTTTCCACAGATTCAACCTCTATAATTTCAGTATATTACAAGTACATATTTTGACTTTTTACTGAAAACTGATAGCTGACAGCTGATCGCACTGCAAAACCTCAAAATCTGATCCCGCTCAAAAAGCCCGAGATGCAAGGCGCGAAATTTTCCAGGAATGAGGCGTACTTAGCGTACGCCGCAGTGACTGGAAAATTGAAGCAACGCCGCAGATCGGGTTTTTTCAGCGGGATCATAGCTGATAACTTATAAGGCATTCAGGACCTGCGCGCAGCGGCCGCAGACGTCCCTGTAGCGGGTGTCCACTCCCACGTCCTCGCTCCATGTCCAGCAACGGGCGCACTTCGTACCGAGGGCCGCAACCGCCTGGACTGTGAGGCCAGGGATTTCCTCGCTCTCCAGGGAGAAAAGGGCGTCCGTACGCGGGATCCTGGTGCACTCCATCTGGGAGACGATGGAGAGTTCCTTCAAGAGTCCCAGGCGGCGCAGGACCAAATCATTCAGTGCATCAGGCGGGATCACGATGACCCGGGCATCGAGGGCGAGTCCGATGACCTTTTCTCTCCTGGCCTGTTCCAGGAGCTTTGTTATCTCGCCCCTGACCTGCCAAAGGACGTCCCATTCTCTGATCTCCGCCTCCGAAAGCCCGTGTTCCGCCGGGTCCGGGAACCGGGCGAGAAAGATGCTCTCCCAGTCCCCTGCGCCCGGAAGATACCTCCGGGCCTCCTCGGCCGTGAAGGAGAGGATAGGGGCCATGAGGACAAGGAGGTCCAAGGCGATGCGGTGGATCGCGGTCTGGGCCGAGCGGCGAAGACGTCCGTCCGGGAGTTCGCAGTAAAGCCGGTCCTTGATGATGTCAAGGTAGAGGGCGCTCATGTCCACGGCGCAGAACTGGTGGATCTGGTGGTGGACGAGATGGAAACGGTATGCCGCATAGGCCTCGCGAACCCGCGCCGTGAGCCCGGAGAGCCGAAAGAGCGCCCACCGGTCCAGGGGTTCCATGTCTTCGAGCGAGACGGCATGAAGGGCCGAATCAAAGCCGGAGAGGTTGCTTAGAAGATACCGGATGGTGTTCCGGACCTTGCGATAGGCCTCGGTCAGGCGCTGGAGGATCTCCCTGGAGATCTTTATGTCGTCGTGGTAATCCTCGGCCGAGACCCAGAGCCGAAGGATCTCGGCGCCGTAGTCCTTGATAACGTCCGCCGGGGGTATGACGTTCCCCACGGACTTGGACATCTTTTTCCCCTGGCCGTCCACCACGAACCCGTGGGTGAGGACCGTCCGGTACGGGGCCCGATGCCGGGTGGCCACACTCGTAAGGAGCGAGCTCTGGAACCAGCCCCGGTGCTGGTCGCTTCCCTCGAGATAGAGATCAGCGGGCGCACGAAGGTCGTCCCGGGTCTCAAGGACCGCGGCGTGACTCACCCCGGAATCAAACCAGACGTCGAGGATGTCCATCTCCTTGCGGAAATCAGCGCCTCCGCAGGCAGGACAACTGGCCCCTTCCGGGAGGAAATCCCCGGCGGGCCTGGCAAACCACGCATCCGCCCCCTCTCGTTCAAAGACAGATACAATCCGCTCCGCCGTCTCCCGTGTCATGAAGGACCTGCCGCAGGACGCACAGCCAAACACGGTGATGGGAACCCCCCAGGCCCTTTGGCGCGAGATGCACCAGTCGGGACGCGCCTCCACCATGCCGGCTATCCTCTCCCTGCCCCAGGATGGGATCCAGCGGACCTCGTCAATGGCGGCAAGGGCCGCCTTTCGAATCCCGCCCGCGTCCATGGCGATGAACCACTGGGCGGTCGCACGAAAGATGACCGGCCTCTTGCAGCGCCAGCAGTGGGGATAACTGTGTTCGACGACCTCGGAGAGAATGAGCGCGCCCCTTTTCTCGAGAAGCGCCACGATCCCGGCGTTGGCATTGAATACCGGGACACCGGCGAATTCCGGGACGTCTACGGTGAAACGCCCCTGGTCGTCCACAGGGGAGAGGACCTCAAGGCCGTAACGAAGACCGGTCTCGTAGTCCTCCTGACCGTGACCAGGGGCCGTGTGAACGCACCCGGTCCCTGCTTCGAGGGTTACGTAATCGGCAAGAACAATGACGGCCTCTCGCGGCAGAAACGGATGCGCGACCCGCATACCCTCCACCTCCGTGCCCAGGAAACGGCCGAGCACCGAGACGTCTCCGAGCTCAAGACCGAGGGAAGAGAGAAGCGGAAGGAGTCTTCCCTCGGCGAGGATCCAGACCTCCTTTTTTCCCCGCGTTACCTCAACGGCCACGTAGTCGAGACCGGGATGAAAGGCCACGGCCACATTGGCAGGAAGCGTCCAGGGCGTGGTCGTCCAGATGAGGACCGAGACCGGTTCTTCGCCAGGAATGCCGAAACGCCCCCTGGCCCATGCGTCGAGACTGCCCACCGCAGGAAAGGCCACGGTCACAGACGGGGAACGATGAGGCGCGTATTCCACCTCGGCCTCGGCAAGGGCGGTGACACAGGTCGGACACCAATGCACTGGCTTCCTGCTTTTGATCACGTGACCATCGAGATAGATGCTCAGAAACTCCCTGGCGATGACGGCTTCGTAGCCGTGGGTCATGGTGAGATAGGGCCGGTCCCAGTCCCCCAGGACACCAAGGCGGCGGAACTCGTCCCGCTGGATCCCCATGAACTTTTCCGCGTATCTCCTGCACGCGGCCCGGATCTCGAGCTGACCCATCTCGCGCCGTTTGCGTCCCAGATCCTTCTCCACGTTGTGTTCGATGGGGAGCCCGTGACAGTCCCAGCCAGGCACATAAGGGGCGTCGAAACCCTCCATCTGGCGGGATTTCACGATGATGTCCTTCAAGACCTTGTTCACCGTGTGGCCGAGGTGTATGCGGCCGTTGGCATAGGGAGGACCGTCGTGCAAAACGAAAAGGGGCCGTCCTTTCCCATGCTCGCGGAGCCTGCGATAGATGCCGATTTCCTCCCAGTAAGCGAGCATCTCGGGCTCGCGCTGGGCGAGATTCGCCTTCATGGGAAAGGCAGTTCGGGGAAGATTTAAGGTGTTCTTGTAGTCCATTCGGGATCGAGTCCTTTCCGTCGCCTGCTAAATACCACGAAGCGGTGTTGTCTGAAACCGCCCAAGTTTCTCATGACCATGAATCCGTGAGATATGCACTCAACCTTTCGGCTTCACAGAATAAGCCGTAGGCCGGGGTATTATTAGTGGAATGAGGCACCCATGGGCGTGTACCGTCGGCAAATCCGCTCCCATGGACTGGGGGGGGCTATTTGCCCTGTCTGCCGATAGGCAGGCGCATGGAAGAAATACCCCGGCAGTCGGCTCACGAATTCAGGAAAAGATCTCCCGTACAACCTCCTCGCCGCCTGGAAATTCGTTTTCCTGGCCAGGAAAGGCCCCCACCGTCACCTCACGTGCGAATTCCGAGATGGCATCTCGAATGACCGGAGCGAGCCGGGCGTATTGCTTCACAAAACGGGGGGTGAACTTCTCGAACATCCCAACGAGGTCGTTGGTCACAAGGACCTGCCCGTCACAGCGGGGACCAGCCCCGATCCCGATGGTGGGCACAGGGACCCGCTCAGTGATGGCCCCGGCAAGGGCCGAGGGGATACATTCGAGCACAAGGGAGAAGATTCCGGCCTCCACAAGGGCCTTGGCGTCCTCCACGAGCGAGCGAGCCGATTCGAGATCCCTACCCCTCACCGTAAATCCCTGCCCGAGACTCGATGCGGTCTGGGGCGTAAGACCGATATGCCCCATGACAGGGATCCCGGCGGATACAATCCGTGCAATCGTCGAGGCGATGCGGGCATCTCCTTCGATCTTCACTGCGTCGCACCCTGCCTCCTTGAGGAACCGGCCTGCATTCCTGACCGCCTCCTCCTCCGAAATCTGATAGGAGAGATAGGGCATGTCTCCGACAAGGAGGGCATTTTTCACCCCGCGCCTTACGGCCTGCGAGTGGTGAAGCATATCTTCGACCGTGACCGGGATCGTAGATGGGTATCCGAGGGCGACCATTCCCAATGAATCCCCCACGAGTACCATGTCCACCGGTGCCTGGTCTATGACAGTCGCCATGCCCCAGTCATAGGCGGTAAGCATGACGATCCTTTCGCCTGCCGCCTTTTTCTGTCTCAAGGAATCAAAGGTTACACGTCGTCTTTGCGGCAACTTGCCTTCCCCCATGGATACCTCCGAAAAAGAAAAAGGCAGAGACGGTCATAAGCCGGGTTCTGTCCCTGAAGACCAGGTGGTGATCATTCATCTCGGACGGCGGTTGCCCGCCGCCTCATGCGACCGACCCGGAGGCCTCGGACGGGCAGCCCTCTGACGCCTCCCTATTTGGTCTTGCTCCGGGTGGGGTTTACCGAGCCTGCGGTGTCACCACCGCAGCTGGTGAGCTCTTGCCTCACCGTTTCACCCTTACCGCGCTCTTCACGCGGCGGTCTGCTTTCTGTTGCACTTTCCCTGGGGTCGCCCCCGGTCCGTGTTACGGACCACCCTGCCCTGCGGAGCCCGGACTTTCCTCCCAGGCGTAAAAACGCCGAGCGATCACCGGCCGTCTCTGCCAAAATTTTTATAATTTTACCCCATCTTAGGGGTTAAAGGGAGGGTTCAATCCTCCTGAATCGCCTCCGACCTCGTATAGATGATCCTCTGGCAGGTGGGACAGAAAAGGACCTTGTCGTTTCTGAGGAGTTCGTTGTAGAGCTGAGGGGGGATGTTCATGTTGCACCCAGTACAGATGGACTGCCTCACCTCAACAACTGCGAGCCCGCCCCGCTTCTGGCGAAGAAAATCGTAGCGTGCGAGGATGTCCTTGCGCACAGACGCGGCCTTCTCGTCCCGCTCCTTCTGCAAGGAGGCGATCTTCTCGTCGATCTCGGCCAAAAGGCCATGGAGACGTCGCTTTTCCGCATCCCTTTCCTTTCGTGTTTCCTCGCTCATCTTCCGCTTCTCATCCATCTGAGCGGCGATCCCGTCTATCTCCTCGAGGATGGCAAGGATCTCGTCCTCACGGGCCTTGTTCGTCTTCTTGATCTCGTCGATCTCCTTGAGAAGGGCCTGATACTCACGGTTGGTCTTGATGCTCGTGAGCTTTGCCTGGGATTTCCCGTGCCGGATCTGATCCAGCTCCAGTTCATCCTCTATTTCCGTCTTCTTTCTTTGAAGCTCCCGCCTTCGCTCATCGAGGACGACAAGCTCCGCCTCCCGCTCTGAAAGAAGGGCCTCAAGGGCATTCAGGCGCTCCGGGGCCTTTTCCTTCTCCACAGCGAGATCGCGTATGGCGAGATCCACTTCCTGAATCGCCAGAACCGGCTCCAGATCTATCTTCAACGGTCTCTCCTTTCCATGCGCAAACCTCGTGATATCCTCACCGGGGATGGAATAAACCGGGCCGAGAGCCCGGGAAATGGCGAATTGCTCCCTGTCCGTCAGGGATGATACATCCAAAAGGTGACCTTTCTCCCTCAAAGACCCCCACTCCGACCCCCCAACCCCTTGCGACCGCAGTACGTTCTATATGCGCGGCGAGGGCCGGAACAATGAGCCATTCCGTGGCGAAGTGCCCTGCATCCACAAGGGCCACCCGCGAGGCCTCGGCCTCACGCGCCACGTGGTGCTTGAGTTCGGCGCTCACATAGAGATCGGCCCGGCGCGAAAGGACATCCGGCCAAAGATCGGACCCGGATCCACCGCATACGGCTATCTTTCGAACAGGGGTCTGCGGATTGCCCACGACGCGGAGACACGGCTCAGCAAGGGACTCGGCAAGCCGCTCCACCACCTCGGCAAGGGTCCGGACCTCCGGCAGGCCGCCCATCCTCCCGAGGCCTCCGGGCAGCCCGCCCGGAAGGGGACGGAGCGGTTCGATCCCTTCAAGACCCATGATCCCGGCAAGGAGATCGCTCACACCTCCGGAGACGGAATCCAGATTGGTGTGACAGGCGAGAAGCGCGATGCCGGAACGCAGGAAACGGGCGGCGATACGGGGGATGGGCAAGGAGAGATCCAAGGATGAGACGGGACGGAAAAGAAGGGGATGATGGGCGACCACGAGATCGGCGCCCGAACGTTCCGCCTCCCCAAGGGCGTTCTCAGTAGGATCCAGGACGACAAGGATCTTGTGGACAGGTGCAGCAGGATCTCCCACCTGGAGGCCGATTGAATCCCAGGATTCGGCAAACTCCTGAGGCGCCCACTCAGTAATGGCGCTCCAAATGTCAGAAACAGAAGGAATCATGGCCATGACAGATCGAATTGGGCCCACCAGGATTCGAACCTGGGACCAACCGGTTATGAGCCGGTAGCTCTACCAGCTGAGCTATGGGCCCGTGACAAACTTTATAAGTTTCTTGTTTTCAGGTCTTTTGTCAAGAAAAAAATCAGGTGTGTTAGCAACAATGCAGAATTTGGGGTAAACTTACCCCTTCAGGGAGTCACGATGATGAACAAACCAACCAGCATGGGTCTGATGTCCGCCTGCTGCGACCTCCATACGCACACGATCGCCTCGGATGGGTCAGACACGCCGACCCGCCTCGTCCAGCTCGCCCATGCAGCCGGACTTGCAGGTATCTCTGTCACGGACCACGACACCGTCTCCGGCATACCGGAGGCCATGGAGGCGGGAAGGCGCCTTGACGTGGACGTCCTCCCCGGGGTGGAGCTGAGTGTCATAGCGCCATCAGGGAATATGCATATCCTCGGATACGGAATGGACACGCGCTCCCCTGACCTTTTGGCCCTTCTCGAAGAGGTCCAGCAGGCGAGGGCCGGGAGAAACACCAGGATCCTCGCGCTCCTTCGGGCCGCCGGCTGCCCCCTCTCCCTGGAGGAGGTCGAGAGAACGGCGGGCGGGGGACAGATCGGCCGCCCCCACTTTGCACGCGTCCTGGTGGAAAAGGGCTATGTATCCTCAACCGGTGAGGCCTTTGCGCGTTTTCTTCGAAAAGGGGCCGTGGCCTACGCCCCCAAGGCGGTCATCACGCCAGGGGAGGCCGTACGCATCCTCCACGCTTCAGGGGGGGCCGCCGTTCTTGCCCACCCCCTGACCCTCAACTGTCCAGGCCCTGATGACCTTGACCGCATCGTCGCCGACCTCGCCTCGGCAGGGCTCGACGGCATGGAGTGCCACTACAGTGAGCACACCCCATCCTTCACGCGCATCTGCCTCGACATCGCGGAGAGATACGGTCTCATCCCAACCGGGGGAAGCGACTACCATGGCGCGGTAAAACCGTCTATCGCCCTGGGAAGGGGCAAGGGTGATCTGTGCGTGCCTGCCCGGTGCCTTGCCGAGATCCGAAAGAGGGCGGAAGAGAAAAGGGCGAGCCGGTGCTCCCTTGCGGAAGAGATTCGAGCGGCTTGATCACCCCAACCTTTTTGTCTCCCGATCGAGACGTTTCACCTGGGACTGATAAAACTTTAGACACCTCTTTATAAATTTTTTTCTTCCTGACTCGCTTGAAAGGTCTTCCCGTTCGACCGGAGCGTCCCAGCAGGCCAAGAGGACGAGGTTCGGGGGGAGATTGAGGTCAATGAGACACCTGATCTTGTTTTCGTAGTAATCCCTCATGACCTGGCATCGGATTTTCCTGTTGCTGGTCACCGCGGCGACCGGTGGTTTTTTTTCAAAGGCGGGCATAGGGATCCTCTTTTTCCAGTTATCAGTTTTTGATGGTTTCGTAAAAAGTCG
>DIFG01000065.1:20206-36484 GCA_002419025.1 Deltaproteobacteria bacterium UBA5754
CTGGGACTTTTTACGAGACCATCAGTTTTTAGCTATCAGTTATCAGCACGGCGGGGGCCGCAATCAAAACTGGGGATCCTGTTCTGCACCGGCAGGTCGAAACGTCCACGTGGGCACTCATATCCCCGTTGAACGGATCGACATTATCTGCTGTGCTGGCGACAAATACTGCAAAAGACATGCCCGGCCCGGGATTCATGTCTCACGAAAAAATCACCGAAGAGAAGTACATGAGGCAGGTCTCAGGCTCCCTCGCATCCGCTTCCATGGCTATTCATGCGCACGAGACCGTGGATCTCCTGCGGCAGAGACGCACAAAGGAGATACTCTCCCGCCTCGAGACCCTCCCCCCCCTTCCCGCAGCCGCCCAGGAGGTCTTGTCCATCGTCTCCGACGATCCCAAGGACATCTCCCGGCTCGAGACGACCATTAGCCATGACCCGGCATTGACCGCCAAGCTCCTCAGGGTGGCCAACTGCGCTGCCTTCGCCCCACGAACCCCCATAGACACGGTGGAGAGGGCCATCGTCTATCTGGGTTTCCAGGAGGTGAAACACATCGCCCTCGGCCTTTGCGTCTTCGAGACCCTGAATCCAGGAAAAAAGATCGCCGGCATCAACGGTGACGCCTTCTACACCCATGCGATCGCCACGGCCTTTGTCGCGCGCATGCTTGCCGAGGAACTGGACTACGAGGAATGCGAACCCTTCTTCACCTGCGGCCTCCTGCACGACCTCGGCCGTCTCGCCCTCGCCAAATGTTTCCGGTCCGAATGGAAGGAAATGACGAGGGCCGCACGGGAAGAGGAGATCCCCTTGTTCGTCGCTGAAAACCGCTTGGCCTATCCGCATACACTCATCGGCATGTGGCTTGCACGGGCGTGGAAACTCCCGGAGATCATCGTTACGGCCATCGCAAGCCACCACCTCCCTGTGGGACACCCCAAGACAAACGAGACAGGTGCACTGATCCAGCTCGCCGACGCCATCTGCCACGGCCTCGGCATGGGGATCCTCGCCCAGCCTACCATCAGACGCACGCAACTTGTCGATTACATCGGACTCAGCCGAGGCTATATCAAGGATCTCGAAAAACAATTGGGAGAGATACAGGGGCTGGCCCGGGGGCTCATAAGCTGATCCCGCTGAAAAAAACCCGATTCTCGCGGCGTTGCTTCACTTTTCCAGTCACTGTGACGTACGCTAAGTACGCCTCATTCCTGGAAAATTTCGCGCTTTGCATCTCGGGCTTTTTGAGCGGGATCAGATTTTGAGGTGTTGACAGCGCGATCATACGCTGACAGTTACCCCTTGCTGCAGGCAGACCTCGCCGCGCCCGACGGAACTTGCACCCGTCACACCCGCTTGTCGAAAAGGACCCCGACCATCTCGTGGATCTTGGCAGCGAGATCGAGAAACTCTTCGGGAGGGATCTCCCGGATAAGCGTGTCTGTTTCCTTGTCGAATACCCTGACCATGGTCCGGCCCGTCTCCTTGTGGAGGGAAAAACTGATCCCCACGTTATGAAGGAGACTCAGGTCCTGTTCGATGGCATCGAGAAACTGGTCGGAAAAGGTCGCATCAGCTCGCGACTCTCCGGACCTCGCCCCGGATGACTCATCCTTCCTTTCCCCCGCCCCGCGCATCTCCTTTTGCATGACGGCAGATTCACTCGGCTGGGGCTGGGGCCTCGGCCCCCGTGGGTCCTCCGGCAATATCCGGTTCGCTCGCGTGGTTTGTTGAATGGCCTCAATCGATGTCATGACTTACCTCCCGCACAGACCCGTTTTTGAGCTGCGTGCAGTATGCCCGGACCCGCGCTGACTCGTTTCTGCCCTCTGCAAGGGCCATTCCTATCTCCTTCCTTTTCCGCTCCGCCTTTTCCCGGCACCTCTCCTCGCAGGCGATGATCTCCTGAAGGATGCCTGCCGCACCCGGGTCAGGATCCCTGATCTTCTCTACGAACGTCATGCGGGCCCTGGCAAGGGGCGGGATCTCATCGATCTCGCCCGCGTCAAGACATCTCTCTATCACCCTGTCCACCGCGTAAAGGGAAAGGTAGTGGTCAGACATTCCATGTCTCCTTCACAGGGCGATCTGCACGTGCCGGCCGGTTTCCGCCGAAGGCCCGTCTCCTGGAGGCATGCCCTTGTGTCCTCGCTCCTTCTCAGCGAGTTCTGCCCATGCATCCACAAGGGGGCCGAGGACCCGCCCTGCAAGCTCCAGGCGCGCGGGATCGTTTTCCACATTGGCGCGGGTGATCTGCCAGAGAAGATGCTCGTAGAGCCTGTCCAGGTTTTCTGCGATCTCCCCGCCCTCCTCCCGGTTGAGAGAACCCCTGAGTTCGCCCAGGATGGAGACGGCCTTTCCGATCTTCTCCCCCTTGCGGGCGGTCATGCCCTGCATCATGGCCTCCCCGGCCTCCTCCACGGATCTCGCAAGGGCCGTAAAGAGCCGCGAGACGATCTCCACCGGGGCGAGGGAAAGGACGTCCGTCCTTTGGTAGGCCGCGTATCCACTCATGCCGTATGCGTACATATCCGTTCCTTCCGTCTATTTGTTCGCGATCTGCGCGTTCAGGTTGGTGATGGAGGCGAGCTGCTGGCTGAGCTGGCCTGACGTGGACTGGTAGGATGAAAGGAGCATCTCAAGGGCCTCGAACTGGCGCCTGAGGTTCTCCTCGCGCTTTAGAAGCCTGGACTCTACGGCCGCCGCCTGGTCCTGGATCCTTTCGACCGAGGCGTTCAAACCCTTTTCCCGGGCAGCGAGCACCCCGTCCGTCTCGGAGAGATAACCGTCGAGGAAACCCTCGACCCGGACCGCGATCCCTTCATTGCCTTCTTCGTCATTTCCGAAGTAGCGGGAGACGTCCTCCGGGGCCTCTTCGAGCGCCTGGGTGAGCCTGGATGAATCGAGAGAGAGCTTTCCGTACCGGTCCACCTCGATCCCGAGCCTGTCGAGACCGTTCACCGCATCCGCTACACCTTCGACCTCCCCCTGCATGACGGAAAGGAGCCGCGCCCCCATGCCCCGCGCTATGCCGTCTCCCTGAAGGGCCCCGGCCGTCTTCGTATCCGCATCGTATCCCGTGAGCTTTCCGAGGGAGTCCACCAGCTTGTTGTATCCGTCCACAAAGGCCTGGACCTTCCTGACCGCCGCGTCCGTGTCCCTGGAGACCGTGACCGTAAAGGTCGAGGCCGGATCCGCCTCCTTGAGGGTCATGCCGACACCCTGTATGAGGTCGTCAAAGGCGTTCTCCGCCCGCTCCACCGCGATCCCGTTCACGGTGAGGGCCGCGTTCCCAGCCGCCTGGGTGATCGTCAGGCTGTGAGCGGCCGGATCCGTGTAGAGGGCCGAGAGCCCTGAGGCGTCGTCGTTGTTTCCGTCATCGTCCGCAACCGTAAAGGAGATGGTGTTTGCGGCCCCGGTCTTTTGAGAAGCGAGCGTGAGATAGAAATTTCCGTTTCCGTCGTTGACCACTGCGGCCGTGACGCCTGCGTCCGCCCCGTTTACGGCCTCGGCAATACCCGAGAGGGTCGCGTGTCCCGCATCTATCGCAATATCCACTGAAGGGCCGCCTCCCACCTGGATGGTGATGGTCCCGGTCCCGACATGCGCGTCAGCACTGGAAAAGGCCGCACCCCTCTTCTGTTCCGCCTGGGCGAGGGCGTCCACCCGGACCTGCCACGTCCCGGCCTGGGCCTCGTTCGTGGCCGAGACCGCAAGCACGTCCGTATTCCCAGAGACGGCCTTCATGGCCCCGAATGCCTCTGTGTCGGAAAGGGCCGAGGCCGTGGCCCTGAACTCTGAAAGGGCGGCCTTGAGCGTCCCCACCGCGCTTATCTCCGCCTGGAACGCTGCCTCCCGGCTCTGGAGAAGGGTGATGGGCCTCCTTTCCAGCTCCATGATTTTTCCGATGATGGACTCGGTGTCGAGCCCGGACATCAAACCTGATACTCCGATTCCCATGACGTCACCTCACTCCTGGCGTGAGTGGCCCGGAGGGCCTGGATGCCCCCCGGGGTTCGAGTTTCAGGCCTTAGCCCTGGAGGAGGGTGAGGGCGGCCTGCGGAACCGTGTTCGCCTGCGCGAGCATGGCAAGCCCCGCCTGCTGGAGGATCTGGGACCTGGTGAGGTTCGCGGTCTCCTCCGCGAAGTCAGCGTCGAGGATCCGGGATTTCGCCGCGGAGATGTTCTCGCTGACGCTCATGAGGTTCGCAATGGTGGATTCGAAGCGGTTCTGTACCGCGCCGAGGTCGGCCCTTAGATCATCGATAAACGAAAGGGCGCTGTCGATCACATCGATTGCGTTGTTCGCCCCGGTCTGGGTGCTGACATCGACTTCCGCCACTTCGGAAAGGCTTGATCCATGGGCGTCAGTATCGTCAAAGATACCGCTCGTGCCAGCGGCGGCCGTTACTGTGTATGTCTTGGCGGAATCAAAAATGACTGAACCGCCCACGGTTCCCGAACCAGTAGCTGAAATCGTCTGGCCTGTACCGACCTCGGAACTTGTGCTAAAGAAATTAGCTCCCGAGGCATGGGAGCCGGATTCTTTTACGCCGGTCAGGTCAAAACTGGCAGCCCCGGTTGCGGAAGTAACCGTAATATCATAGCCTTCGGAGTTCTCGAGCAGGATGGCGGATTTGTCGTCACTCAAGACGGCGGAAATACCGGTCTTCCCGGAGACATCATTGATCGCCTTGGCAAGTTCGGTCAGATCGGATCCCGAAGCGATATAGGCGCTGACAGTAACGCCGTCAGTTTCGTTCTGCCCGTAAAGGGTGAAGGAGATGCTGCTTGCATCGGCAATAGTGTCGATTTTGGCGTATGTCACGGCGCTTGCATTGACACCTGTTGAATCGGCCTTGGTGTTTACAGCCGCCGCAATGGTGCGGGCCGTATCATCCGCACCTATCTCAATGGTATCGCTCCCCAAGGAGCCGGAAATGGTCAGATCGGAGCCATCGATGTTATTAGTCGTGCCAGACGTCGCCTCGGTGATCGCAGTCGCGACATTCTCATTGACAAGCCGATGCGTTCCTATAGCGGTGGCGCGTGCGTCTCCGATGGCGACGTTGATCGTCTGGTTGGACTCGGCTCCCACGTGGAACTTGGCGTTCCCGAAATTCCCGTCAAGGAGGACCTTGCCATTAAAGGCCGTGGTGTTGGCGATCCTGTTTAGTTCACTCTGGAGCTGGGCGACTTCCTTCTGGATGCTCGTACGGTCGGAAGCGGTGTTCGTGTCGTTCGCGGACTGGACCGCAAGCTCGCGGATGCGCTGAAGGAGGTTCGTGGATTCCTGTAAGGCGCCTTCCGCCGTCTGAGCAAGGGAGATGCCGTCGTTGGCGTTCCGGACGGCCTGGTTAAGGCCCCTGACCTGGGCGCCCATACGGTCGGAGATGGCGAGCCCAGCTGCGTCGTCCTTTGCGCTGTTGATCCGAAGGCCGGAAGAGAGCCTCTGGAGGGAGCGGTTCAGGAGCTTATCGGTGCCGGAAAGGTTGCGCTGTGCGTTGAGGGATGCGACGTTGGTGTTGACGGTAATGGCCATGGTTGATTCCTCCGTGAATCGTTTTTTTTGATTGAGGGGCCTCACTGCCCCTTTTTTTGAACAGGTCCGCTCGTGGGCCTTTTCATATCCTCCTTTCCGGCCCGGGATTCTCGTCCCTATTTGTCCTATTTATCGGCACGGAGGACAAAGACTTAAATTTTTTTCCGGCTGATACCTGAAAAACCCGATTCTTCGGATCGTTCCCACGCTCCAGCGTGGGAACGATCAGTTTTGGTGGATGTAGTCCAGCTTTTCCCGCGTCACCGCCTCACTGATTATCATTTCAGCGTGTGGGCCTTCCTGCCAGAACGGGTATTCACGGTCACGCTTATGGGCGCATTTGGCAAAATGCAGCCGAGCCAGGGAGGGTGGATAAGCGAAGCGCATCCACCGCAAGCCCGAACGTCCGATCATGACCGAGTGCCGTCGGAAGATCATGGCCGAGCGTCCCTTTCATATCGACGCCATCGTGGTGCTGCCGGACCATCTGCACTGCATCTGGCGCCTCCCGTCGGGCGATGCGGATTTTTCCGGGCGCTGGCGGGAAATCAAAAAAGCCGTCTCGCGGGAAGTAGAGCGGCGTACCAACCACCACAACGGGCGACCGGTGTGGCAACGAAGGTTTTGGGAACATTTGATCCGAGACGAAGAAGACTGGCGGCGACACGTGGAATACATTCACTACAATCCAGTGAAACATGGGTTGGCTCGCCGTCCCGCTGATTGGCCATGGTCCAGCTTTGCACGCGCCGTGGCGCGAGGATGGCACGAAGTGGGCTGGGGAGCGTCCGAGCCCGAGGCCATAGTCGGCATGGAGTATGAGTGAAGGCGAAATTCGTTTGCGGTGGATGCGCTGCGCTTATCCACCCGCATGCTGCCGACAGGCAGGCGGTTTTTGCAGTGCGATCATGGGATTTGCACCCTCAAAAAACAGGGCATAAATTCCAGACGCGCAGCGGCTGAAACCGGCAGCCGAAGACCATCCGCATCCTATAGCTTGCCAATGATCTTCTGCAGAATTTCCTGGAGTGTGTGGCGATCCTTCATCGACAAACTGCCCAGCTTTTTCAAGACAAGAGTTTTTTCTATTGTGGTAAGGATCGGCTTGATCAGAGAAGGCTTGAGCAATCCGGCCTCCTGCCAGTCTTCCACCACGGCCTCGCCTGCCTTGCCGAGCTGGTGCATTTGGCTGGCGACGGCCATGAGGATGATGTCCGGTCTGTCATTGTTGTACGCATCGGAACTGATGACAACCGCCGGCCGTTTTTTGCTGGTAGTCTGGTCCGTAAAAGGAAACGGGACAAGGATGATATCGCCGAAATTATAGGTTGTCGTATTCGGCATCGTCCGGGTTGTCCCATACTTTTTGGAAAAATTTTTCGGAAAGCTTGGCGGCCGCTGCACGCAAAAGGGTGTCATCGTCGCGGTGCCGCAAAAATTCGATAAAATCATCGACAACAGCAATTTTTTCCGGCGGCAGCGTCCGTATTTTATTCACTAATTCTTGCTCTCTATGGAGTTCCATCTTCTCCCTCCTCAGCGTGCGGCAAGAGACTGTATCTGTTTTTTTGTTAAAAATGCATCGATCAGTTTTTTTACCACCATTTTATCTTCATCGGCTAACTTCTCAACCTCCTGAAACTGACACAAAAGTTCTCTGTCTTCAAATCTGGCTTTAGGGAGAGGTTGGGTTGCCCATCCGCCACGCCACCATCAAACCACCGCCACCCAACGGGCAACCCAACATTTCCGTCCAGGCAAACTCAGGTGTTGGGTTGCGCGTACGCAACCCAACCTACGACGCTGCTGGCTCCGACTATCCAGAAGGATCTGCACCGCATCCGGGCGGGTGAATACCTGCAACCACTCAACGACCGTACAGGTCAAAAAATGGGTTTTATCGGGTTCCAGAATCACGTAACGGCTTCTGCCCATAGTTCAGGGCCTTTCATATCGGGACGCTGGAGCGTCGAGGGCGGCATTCCCACGCTGGAGCGTGGGAATGATCAAATCTGCCGGTGAACAGCCAGGAGGCGTACCTCTTCTTCCAGTTCATCTCATACCGCTACGAAAAAAGCTCGACCATCATCACGTCAAACAAGGGCTTCACCGACTGGCAGGAACTCTTCGGAGACCCGGTCATCGCCTCGGCCATCCTCGACCGCCTGCTGCACCACGCAAGAGTGGTCAACATCAAGGGGCACAGCTACCGGCTCCAGGGCCACGCCTTCGCCAGACAACTCTTACAGAAAGGAGGTGAATCCGTCACCACATCCCCAGACTGATTCCTTTTCCCGACCCAGGAATGGTACACTTTTCATTTCCCGAAATTGGTACACTTTTACATTCCCATTGACAAAACATCGCAGCATGAGCATAATTTGATAGCATGAGCCTCGCTTCTTGGAAGACGAAAAATAGAGGGAAGGTCAGAATAGAGGCGAGTCTGACATGAAGGTGGCGATCATGCAGCCCTACCTGTTTCCTTATCTGGGCTATTTCCAGCTCATACGGGCTGTCGATGCTTTTGTAGTTTACGACGACGTAAACTATATCGTGCGCGGATGGATCAATCGCAACTTCATCCTTGAGCAGGGCAATAGACTTATGATTACCCTGCCCCTGCAGGGCGCCAGCCAGAATCTGCTCATCAATGAAGTTATGGTCTCCAGTCGACAACACAAATTGCTATCGACCATCCGGCACAATTACGCCAAGGCGCCTTATTTCAAGGCTGTTTTTCCGATGCTGGAAGATATTTTCCTGCAACAGGAGAAGAACCTGGCGCGATTCCTAGACTACCAGCTACGGAGAGTTTGCGATTACCTCGGTCTTGCGCCTCGTTGGCACGTCTCGTCCAGTTTGAACAAGGACAATAGCCTGCGCGGTCAGAACAAGGTACTGGCCATTTGTGAGGAGTTGGGCGCAAAGCACTACATCAATGTACCGGGTGGAAAGTCGCTATACGATCATGCGGCGTTTGCCAATCACGGCATGCAGCTTTTCCTTATCCAGCCCAGGCCTGTAAGTTATCGTCAGTTTGGCAAGGAGTTTGTGCCCAATCTATCCATCATCGATGTGATGATGTTCAATGACAAGGATCAATGTGCGGCTCTGCTTGAGGAGTATGAACTTATCTAATGAGGATATCGAGCCGATAGGGGGTTACTTTGAGTTTGAAATTTCTAATCTTGGTTTGCCATACGAGCAGGCATTAAGATTCCAATCTGCCAGAGCGGCATTTCTTGCGCTGCTTCGTGCAGGCCGCCCGAGAAGGTTTTTTGCCAAGACATATATGTAACGCAATGCTCACCCCGCTTGAGCGGTCAGGGATCGATTATATTTGGTATGACATTAGCGAAAGATTTTTGGTTGATGAAAACGTAAGTCTGGGTCCTGAAGACTGACTGCTTTACGTCAATTATTATGGAATCTGTGATGAGCAAGTTTCTGATGTGCTTAAACGGTTTCCGGTAAATCAAGTGGTTCTGGATTATTCACAATCTTTTTTCTCCAAGCCATGCGCTGACGCGATGGCCACAATATATTCACCAAAAAATTTTTTTGGAGTGTCTGATGGAGGCCTTCTGATTAGCAGCATCCACGTCGATGAACCCGAAACCCAGGATTCTGGGTCTTTAGCTCGTGCTACGCATTTAATCAAGCGACTAGCTGATTCCCCGGAGTCAGGTTATGCCGATTACCAGAGGGCGGAACTCAGCCTTAATGAATGCGAACTATTGCGAATGTCAAGAATGACGGAGAGGGTTCTTTCGTCGATTGATTTTGCCGCCGTCAGAAAGAAGCGTATTGAGAATTTTTCTTATCTGCGTGACAGGTTGGCAAGCTTAAATCAGATTTCCTTTGAAATGCCTGGCCAAGTAGCACCTCTGTGTTATCCATTCATGACAGATGATGCTGATCTTAGGGAGATGCTTATAAGGAATAGAATCTATGTTGCCACTTACTGGCCTGAAGTGATGGATAGATCGACAGATCAATGGGCCGAAAGGATGGTGAAAAACCTATTGCCCTTGCCGATTGATCAGAGATATCGGCAGACAGATATGGAGAGAGTGGTCTCGATCATACTTGGTGAGAGCGCATGAATACAAAACATAGCTCAGCAGACGGAAGGACGCCTAACTTTTCGCGTAATGTCGATCTGGAGGAGCTTCTAAAGGATATTAACTCCACATTGTGGAGGGCAGAGAAGAAGCTTATCGAATCTCCCTGTTCCCCTCAATTTCACGCCATATTGCTTATGGGGCCGATGCGCAGTGGCACTACATTATTTATTCAATGGTTGGCAAATATAGGGTTGGTTGCCTACCCAACCAACTTGCTGTCACGTCTCTACCGTGCGCCCATTATTGGTGCAAAGATCCAACTCTTGCTGACTGACCCTCGTTATAATTTTCGCGATGAGCTGGGGGAGTTTGCCCAGCAAGTTGAGTACAAGTCCGAAAATGGCAAGACAAAAGGTGTGCTCGCGCCCAATGAGTTCTGGTATTTCTGGCGTCGTTTTCTTGCCGACCCGGCAAGGGATGTGTGGACGGATGACGAGTTGCGGCAAAGCATGGATGTCCGCACCATGTTGGCTGAACTAGGTGGAATAATGGATGTATTCGAGAAGCCATTTGCTGCCAAGGGGATGCTGTTCAACTACAACATCCCCTTTCTTGATTCGGTTCTCGACAAGGTGCTGTTTATTCAGATCAAACGTGATCCTGTAGCAAACGTTGCCTCTGTACTGGATGCAAGGAAGCGCCAACTGGGAAGCGAAGAGAAGTGGTATTCGTTCAAGATACCTGAATATGAGCGACTTTCCGGGCTTGACCCTGTCACGCAGGTGGCGGGGCAGGTGTATTACATCAATCGAGCTGTAACTGCTGGCCTGGAGGGAGTAGCGGATGAACGGAAGCTGTTGGTGCAATATGAGGATTTTTGCGCAAACCCGCAGCAGGTTTATAGGGAGATCGTAGCCAGGATAAAGCCGGAAGGAATGGGGCTTGATTACTCGGGACCGGATTCTTTCAGTTCAACAAGAAGCGATGATTTCCCGAATCGGGAGAAAATTACCAAGGCTTTGGCGAGTTTTTCCCATGCTTGATCTTGGGTGTGCAAAGCGGTTTGTTGCAGGGAGATTTAGATGAAATCACCATATAGCGACCTGCCGCCCCGTGCATTCTGGCGCACCGGTGTGAGCGAACAGAATCCATTGACCATTTCTGACTTGTACCGCAGGAAATTCAAGAGGGCACCTCGAAAAACCTACTGCGCGAACGGATCGTGGCGTCGCTTCCTCGCTCACCCCTCGCCTATCTACTTGATATATCTCAATATATCTCGGGGATTCGCTGCGGGGCTCCTTGCGCACCGTCCGCTCGTGACGGTTTTTCGAGGTGCCCAAGATTGGTTTTGACGAGCCCATCGTAACTGCCGGAAGTTGCTTTGCTCAGCATATTGAAGGAGGAAAGCCTCTTTTGAATTTCGAGTGGGTGAACTGAGGCCAGGGGAGGGTGAGGTCGGTCGGGTCAAGGGCTGGGGAGCCCGGCGAAGTGAACCGCGGACAACCTCATCACTACGCTCAAAGGCTTGGGGCGGGCAAAGTCTTGCGGCGCCTGCCCCCGAGCCCGTCCGGCGGCTAGGACTTCCCCGCCCTGGGGCGGGGTCAAGGGTGGGGGCCGCAGTCCGGCCGTCAGGGCAGCGGGGTTGTTATGATGACATTAGCACCCACTCGTTTTTCAAAAGAGCCTGAACGGATACTGTCAAAACGCTGGGTTACCAGACACCCATGCAGGCGATGAGAAAGTACTATGACGAATACTTGTCGAAATGCCATCCAATCGTCCGAGACCTGGCAACAAGAGTTTCCTCAGAGCTGATGGCGAACATTCCTATGAAGAAACCGCAATCCAAGGTTTTTGTCACCCAGCCCTTTCTGCCACCTCTCGAAGAGTTTCTGCCCTACCTCCGGCAGATCTGGGATAACAAGATCCTGACCAATGGCGGCCCCTTTCATGCCCAGTTTGAGCGTGCGCTGTGTGAGTACCTCGGCGTCGAATATGTAGCCCTTTTCACCAATGGCACGCTGGCGCTCGTGACGGCGCTGCAAGCGCTGCGGATCACCGGAGAAGTGATCACCACGCCCTACTCTTTCGTCGCGACGTCGCATTCGCTGCTATGGAATGGCATCCGCCCAGTCTTTGTCGACATCGATCCAAAAACGCTGAACCTAGACCATTCGAAGATCGAAGCAGCGATCACGTTGCAAACAACCTCCATCCTGCCGGTTCACTGCTATGGCCATCCCTGCGATGTCGCGGCCATTCAGCGCATTGCGGATAATTACAACCTCAAGGTGATCTATGATGCCGCGCATGCTTTTGGAGTTGAGGATGCAGGCGGCAGCATCCTGCGGCATGGAGATCTTTCTGTATTGAGTTTCCATGCAACCAAGACCTTTACCACTTTCGAAGGCGGCGCCATCATCTGCCCTGATGCGAAGACCAAGCAACGCATCGATCACCTCAAGAATTTCGGCTTCGTCGATGAGACGACCGTCGTCGCTCCAGGCATCAATGGCAAGATGAGCGAATTCAACGCGGCGCTGGGTTTGCTACAACTCAAATACTTCGAGGAGGCCATTTCGCGGCGGGCTGCGCTAAACGCAAAATACCAAAACCTACTGTCGCAATTACCCGGCATACGTTGTGTGCCCGATAACGGAGAAACAGTCCGCAACTACGGCTATTTCCCCATACTCGTTGGGCCCGAGTATCCACTTACACGCGACGCTCTATACGACAAGCTCAAAACGCGTGGCTATCACGTGCGCCGTTACTTCTATCCACTGATTTCGAACTTTCCGATGTACCGTGGTTTGCCTTCGGCACGGCGTGACAATCTACCCGTAGCCACGCAGACAGCCGAGCAGGTGCTGTGTCTTCCCATCTATCCCGCGCTTGATTACCAGACCGTCGAGGATATCGTCGCGATCATCGCGGAATGACAACGCAAAGATAACGACCATGTTGACTCGTTCAGCGGTGGAATCCATCGGCTTTGCCAAGGTTGGCAAGGATGTGCAGATATCGGAGCTAGCACGCTTCTATGGCGCGGAACGGATCATCATTGGCGACCACGTCCGCATCGATGATTTCTGCGTCCTTTCAGCCGGCGCAGGCGGTATCCGCATCGGAAACTATGTGCATATCGCGGTATTCAGCTCCCTAATCGGGCAAGGCAAAATTGTGCTCTCGGACTTTGCCAGCCTATCTTCACACGTATCCATCTATAGCAGCAATGACGATTACTCCGGTGCTAGCATGACGAACCCTACCGTGCCAGATGAGCATAAAAACGTCAAACATGCGCCGGCAAGAATAGGGCGTCATGTCATCGTCGGCAGTGGCAGCGTCATCCTTCCGGGAATCACGTTGGCCGACGGCGTCGCAATCGGTGTCTTGTCTTTGGTTACCAAAGATTGCGGCGAATTTGGTATCTATGCTGGTTGTCCCGCCAAACGCATCCAAGATCGTAGCCGTGCGCTCCTTGATCTGGAGGCAAGATTCATCGCCAATCATAATCAGAGGCCATCAAAACCATGACTTCACCCCTCTACCTCAACATTGGCTGCGGCCAAGTCAAACTGACCGGTTTCGTCAATATCGATAGGGAACCCGGAGGGGACATCCAATGCGATGTGACCCAGGGGCTTCCCTATGCCGATGCCACGGTAGATGGCATCTACAGCGAGCATTTCATCGAGCATCTGAGCCAGACAGACATTCTGGGTTTTCTACGGGAATGCCGCCGCGTCCTTAAACCGGGAGGACGGGTTCGCATTGCAACCCCAGATTTGGAAAAAATCGTTTCATATTATACCAACAAAAATTGGCGTCAGCCTTGGCTTGAAAAATACGGTTACCAATGGGTCAGTAACCGTGCCGAATATCTCAATTTAGCTCTCCGCGAGTGGGGACATGCGTGGGTTGTTGACGAGGAAGAGCTTTCCCGCCTGGCGAAGTGGGCGGGGCTGGAGCGCCCCCAGCGCGTCAGTATCAACGAGAGCACCGACCCCCATCTTGCTTGGCTGGAAACCAGGCCTGAATCAACGCTTATCATGGAATATTTCCGCGCCGACGATGCCGTGGATGACCAGCCGCTCGTATCCATAGTCATCCCGGCATATCGCGCGAACTTTCTCGCTGCCTGCCTGGACAGCGCATTGGCACAAACCTACTCTCATATCGAAATTCTCGTCCTCGATGACAGCCCTTCCGACGCGGTCGCTCGAATCTGCGCTTCCTACCCACAACGCGACCCACGCGTGTCCTATCGACGCAATGCACAGAGGCTGGGTGAAGCCAAAAACCTTACCCAGGGCATACGTTTTGCCCGCGGGGCGTTCATTAAGCCGCTATACGACGATGATTTGCTCGCTCCAGAAGCGGTAGAGCAGCTGCTCGCAGTCTGGCGTGCCCATCCTGGCGTGCGGCTCGCCGCAGTTCGGCGCATTCCAATCGACACAATGGATCAGCCCCTTGATGAGGCTGTCCTGCCACGTCTATCACAAGTAACAGGCCGTCTGCGCGGCACCGAAGTGATCGGGCATATCCTTGCTCGCGGTCTCAATGTGCTGGGAGAACCGACCTGCATGATGTTCAGGCGCAGCGACGCTCTGGCGATTGACGAGCCCAATGTGATGAGTCTGTTCGGGCGCCTTTGTTCCGGGGTCGGCGATGTCTGCCTCGCCATGCATTTGCTCTCGCGAGGCGATCTTGCCTACATTGCAGAACCTCTCGCAAGGTTTCGCATCCACCCCGACCAAACCCAGCAACAGCAGCAGGTACACACACTCGGCATAGCCAACTGGCAGTATCTGCGACAGCAAGGGGTGCGTTTGGGCATGGCGCTTCAACCCCAGGAGCCAACAAGCTCCCCTTTGGATATACTCAACCTCCCAAGTCGAACGTTATCGCCTGAGATATTGCATCCCGGGAGCCCGCAAGGCACCGGCACCGCCGTCCTCCTGCACCTGTACTACCCAGACCTTTGGCCCGAGTTCCGCGACGCCATTGCGCGCATTCCGGCGCCTTGCGATCTCTACGTCTCGCTGACCGAGGGGCGTGAAGAGGTACTGGCCGAGATCGTGCGCGATCGGCCCGATGCGGTGGTGATTCGCCATCCCAACCGCGGACGCGACATTGCGCCTCGCCTGACGCTGCTGCGTATGGCACGTGCGCATCAATACGATCAATTGCTCTTTCTGCACAGCAAAAAATCGCCGCATCTGCAGCACAAGGATGGGGATCGGTGGCGTAGGGAACTGGTCGCAGAATTGCTGGCCGATCCCGCGCGCACGTTGGCGGCATTCGCCCAAAACCCCAAGCTCGGTCTGCTCGGCCCGCGCAACTTCTGGTTGAGGACACACTACTCCGACCCCAACGTCCCCCGGCTGGCCGAATTTGCACAGCGCCTGGAACTTTCTTTGGATACTAACCAGCACGGTTTTATCGCCGGGACGATGTTCTGGTGCCGCCCCCAGGCGCTCGATCCCCTGCTTGCGCTTGATCTCAAGGCGGAAGACTTCGAAGAGGAAGCCGGACAAGTCGATGGGACTCTGGCGCATGTGGTCGAGCGCCTGTTCACGCTCAGCGTTGAGCGTGCCGGATTCGAAGTCGGCCTGAGTGAAGGCGAGGTGATCGGTCCTGTTTCCCGCATACCCCCCCCCTGGCTCCCCGAAGTCCGCTGGCTGCCGCAGGAAAGCGATTGGGCCAAGGAGACCCTGCAGGCATGGAAAGAAAAGGGTTGGGTGCCACCGCGCATCGCTTTGGGCGTGTTTGCCGCAAGCCAAGAACGCACACAGGCCACACAGCAAAGCCTCGCCGAGCAATGGCTGGCGGGCGAGGCGCTGGTCGTGGAAGGAAAAGGCGCCGAGCTGATCGCACAAGCCAACCGCCAATTGCTCGACAGCCAAGCCGACTGGCTTGGCGTGATCGACGCCGGAGATCGACTTGCGCCCGACGCGCTGTTTCGCATCGCCCATGCCTTGCGTGAGCACCCGCAGTGGCAGCTCGTTTACACCGACGAAGATCAGCTCGACGCCTCCGGCCAACACACCAACCCGCACTGCAGGCCCGACTTCAACCTCGACTATCTGCGCAGCCTGCCTTATATCGGCGGGCTGCTGCTGATCCGCCGCGACTTGTTCGAGGCGCTGGGCGGTTTCGACCCACAGGCCGAAGGCGTGGAAGACTACGACTTGCTGCTGCGCGCCTGGGAGCATCTGCAGCACACCGGCGCAGGAGAGGCCGCCATCGGCCATGTGCCCGAGGTGCTCTACCACCGGCTGCAAGACTCGGGGCATACGCAGAAATCGGTGCCCGAGATATGCCAGGCCGGGCAATCTGCCCTGGAAGGCCATTTAGCGCGCTTGGGCATCGCCGCGCTGGTGCAGCCCGGGCCGTTTCCGCTTTCTTTCCGGGTGCTCTGGCCGCTGCCTGAAGAACGACCGCTGGTGTCCATCCTTATTCCCACGCGTGACCAGTTAGCGCTGCTGCAGGTCTGCCTGGAGTCGCTGCTCGAAAAGACCAGGTACCCGGCCTACGAAATCCTCATCATCGACAACGACAGCCGCACGCCCGAGGCGCGCAACTACCTGGCCGCCCTCGAGGCCAGTGAGGCCGAACTCGGCGGCCGCGTGCGGGTGCTGCGCGCGCC
>DIFG01000072.1 GCA_002419025.1 Deltaproteobacteria bacterium UBA5754
ACTGCGCACTGGAAACCGTCAAATTTCACACGAAATAACGAAGAGCCGATCTTTTATCAAAGGGGATGAACAGGAGAGGAGAAAGGGGCCGGGGCCTCAGGCCCTGCCTGGTAGATGTAGATAGGCTCCCCGTGGAGAAGGCTTTCGGGCCTGAGGATCCGGCTCGCCGGGCAGCCGGGAAGAGGAAAGTTCGCGGAGACGACAGTGGCACCCGGTTTCACAGCAACCGGGATCCTCCGCACGAGGCGGTTCATGACGTCGGGGAAAAGATAGCAGAAGACCACGTCTGCTTCGGAAAGATCCGCATCGAGGAAATTCTCCCTTTTGATCTCGATCTCCCGGACTCTGCGGCAACGGAGGCGTGCCGCCATGTATGCAAGGGGATTGAGCTCATAACCTATTCCCCTCACCCCGTAGCGCTCATACGCCCACTTGAGTACACGCCCGTCCCCGCATCCGAGGTCAACGAGAAGCTGGCCCTTCCGCATGGGGACGGCGTCGAGAAAGGCATTCACCCTGACCCGGGCGGTGGTGACGAAAAGGGCCCCCTGGGTCACCCGGTAAACCGAGGCGGTGGAGCAAAGATAGACAAGAGAGGCGACGAAAAGAACCGCTGCGGGGACCAATGCAAGAACGAGCCAGTAAGACACCCGCCTACCCCCTCTCTTTCCCGCCTGTGAGGGTAAGGAGATCCACGATCCGGTCCTTTTCATCCATGATCTCATCCCCCTAGGAGGGTCTCCGTAAAGCCCTCGACCGTCACGAGACCGGTGAGTCTCGCCTTTTCATCCCTGACCAGGGCGATGTGCCGCCTGCTCCGGAGGAACTCGGCGAGGAGGCGCAGGCAATTTTCGTCCTCACTGGTTACGGGATCCAGGAGGATCTGTTTTGAAAGAAAGAGAAACCCTCCGGCCTTCTCGGCCTGTGAGCAAGGCCCGATGGTCCGGAAGGCGCGGGAGGCGGAAATGGGCTCGCGTCTCGCGTTCATGGAGACAGCCTCCCTCTGTGGAGTCATGGCTCAGCGTACCCGCCGGAAGACAACGATCCCGAGGGGCGGAAGCGTGACGCTCAGGGAGTGGCCGTATCCAAAGGCGGAAACGGGCACCGCCTCGGCACCTCCCAGATTTCCGACCCCGCTTCCCCAGTAATAAGTGGAATCGCTATTCAAGACCTCCTTCCAGAAGCCGGGGTGAGGGACCCCGATACGGTAATCGTAACGGGGGACAGGGGTGAAATTGCACACGCAGCAAATGACGTCCTCCGGGTCCCTTCCTCGGCGAAGGAAGGAGAGGACACTCTGCTGGCTGTCGTGGCAGTTGATCCACTGAAACCCCTCGGGAGTGAAGTCGATTTCGTGGAGGGCGGGTTCGCTCCGGAGAAACGAGTTGAGGTCCTTCACCCAGCTTCTCAACCCTTCGTGCGGGGCGTATTGGAGAAGGTGCCATTCGACAGACGCGTCGTGGTTCCATTCCGCCCACTGACCGATCTCGTTTCCCATAAACAGGAGCTTCTTTCCAGGATGGGTGTACATGTACCCGTAGAGAAGACGGAGGTTCGCGAACTTCTGCCAATCGTCCCCTGGCATCTTTCCGATCATGGATCCCTTTCCGTGGACCACCTCGTCGTGGGAAAAGGGAAGGACGAAATTCTCATGAAAAGCGTATAGAAGGCTGAAGGTAAGATCGTTGTGGTGGTACTTGCGATGGATCGGATCCTTGGAAAAATACTGGAGGGTGTCGTGCATCCAGCCCATGTTCCACTTGAAGCCGAAGCCGAGTCCACCGAGGTAGGTGGGCCGCGAGACCATGGGCCAGTCCGTTGACTCCTCAGCAATGGTCATGCAGTCCGGATGCTCCCGGTAGACGAGTTCGTTCATGCGCCTCAGAAATGCGATGGCTTCGAGGTTTTCCCGGCCGCCATACTCGTTCGGGATCCACTCCCCGTCCTTCCGTGAGTAGTCCAGGTAGAGCATGGAGGCGACCGCGTCCACACGGAGGCCGTCTATGTGGTAGACCTCGAGCCAGAAATTGGCGTTTGAAAGGAGGAAGTTCGCCACCTCCGTCCTTCCGTAGTTGAAGATGAATGTCCCCCAGTCTGCGTGGAGGCCCTTTTTGGGGTCCGCATGCTCATAGAGATGGGTCCCATCGAAGAAACCGAGGCCGTGTCCGTCTGTGGGAAAATGGGCAGGGACCCAATCTATAATGACCCCGATCCCGTTTCGGTGAAGGATATCCACGAGATACATGAAGTCCTGAGGGGTCCCGAAACGGCTTGTCGGGGAGAAATAACCGAGGGACTGGTAACCCCACGAGGCATCGAGGGGATGTTCGCTCACTGGAAGAAACTCCACATGGGTAAAGCCCATCTCCTTCACGTATTCCGCGAGTTTCGGGGCGAGCTCTTGATAGGTGAGCCAGCGGTTCTCCTCCTCCGGGACCCTCATCCACGAGCCAAGATGGACCTCGTAGACGGAGATAGGGGCATCAAGGGCGTTTTTTTGCACCCTGGAGGCCATCCATTCGCCGTCGCCCCATTCATACCCGGAGAGATCCCAGACGACTGAGGCGGTCTTGGGCCGAATCTCAGAGAAGAACCCGTAGGGGTCGGTCTTTTCGGCCCGGTAGCCCCCAACCTTCGACTCAATGGCATATTTGTAAAGGGCTCCGATGCCGACCTGGGGGACAAAACCCTCCCAGATGCCCGAATCCCCACGGCTGACAAGGGGATTTTTGGTGCTGTCCCATCCGTTGAAATCGCCGATAACGGAAACCCGTTCCGCGTTTGGCGCCCAGACGGCAAACCAGGTACCCTGAAGGCCGTTTTTCACCCCGGGATGGGCGCCGAGTTTCTCCCACGTACGGTAGTGGGTCCCTTCCATGAAAAGATGGAGATCAAAATCGGAGAGAAAAAATTCTCTTTCTGCCATGGAATTCCTCCTGGGATATTATGGTGTACCGGTGAAAAGGATTCAACTCAAGGAAGGGCGGGAAATAGACAGGAAAAGCCCGGCAATTACGGCAATATGACTATGCCCGGCTCACCGTCCACGGCCCGCCCGATCTCTGCCACCTCGACAAGCCCCTTTTCGAGGAGTTTTGTAAAGAGAAGGGAAGCTCTCTCCTCCGGGACCGAGATGAGAAGCCCGCCAGAGGTCTGAGCGTCATGGAGGAGGCCGAGGACGGCTTCGTCCACGAAATCCGGGACTTGGACCTTCTTTTCGCAGAAACGCCGGTTGGCGTAATCGCCCTCGGGGACAAGACCCTGCCTCAAAAAGGCCGCTGCTTCTTCTATAAGTGGGACGCGGCGTGAAGAGATCTCGATTCGGACCCGGCTCGCCTCAGCCATGTCGAGTGCATGGCCCACAAGGCCAAA
This sequence comes from Deltaproteobacteria bacterium UBA5754, assembly GCA_002419025.1. Classification (GTDB taxonomy): domain Bacteria; phylum Desulfobacterota; class Dissulfuribacteria; order Dissulfuribacterales; family UBA5754; genus UBA5754. Next base: position 3,373 of record DIFG01000072.1, read on the forward strand.
GCCGGTGATGTCCGTCGCGGCGTTCACTCCCACCTCCTGCATGGCCTTGCAGGCGGCCTTATTGAGCTGGACCATGACATCGACCATGCGCCTGTACAGGCCGGATGATAGAAGACGGGCCTTGGATGCCGTGGCAAGGACCCCGGTACCGATAGGTTTCGTAAGTATGAGACGATCCCCGGGCCTTGCGCCGGCATTCGTCACGAGTTCATCAGGGTGGACGACGCCCGTCACTGCGAGACCGTATTTGGGCTCCGGGTCCTCCACGCTGTGCCCTCCCAACACCAGGGCGCCGGCCTCGCGTATGATCTCCATGCCGCCACGAAGAATCTCGGAGAGGACCGACTTGGGAAGGTCCTTGACCGGAAAGCAGACGATGTTCAAGGCCGTGATTGGGGTAGCGCCCATGGCATAGATGTCGCTCAAGGAATTGGCGGCGGCGATGCGGCCAAAATCAAGCGGGTCGTCCACAACAGGGGTGAAAAAGTCCACGGACTGGACGATGGCAAGATCATCCCGAAGTTTATAAACTCCGGCGTCTGCGCCATACTCGCACCCAACGATGAGATTCGGATGGGAGATGAAAGGAAGATCCTGAAGTATCTCGCTCAGGTCACCCGGACCGATCTTTGCCGCTCACCCGGACGCCTTCACCCTGTCGGTAAGGCGCGCCTTTTCCTGCTGGGTCATGGATGGAACCGGCTACTTTCTGAGCGTTGCGATGAGCCTGTTGGGTTTAAGAAAGATATCGAGGGCGTCCCGAATATCCGGAAAGGTGATGTCACTCGCCATGAGTGCCTCGGTTGAGGCGCCCTCCGGGCCGAGAACGCAGATCCCGAGGGCGCTTTCCTTGAGCATGAGTACATCGTTACAGCCGTTTCCAATGGAGGCCGTGGCCTCCCTGCCGAGCCTGTCGAGATAGGAAAGCTTCTGGAGATCCCCTCGACCCGGTGCGAGCCTATGGACATCGAGGGAACAGACATCAGCGACCTTTCGCGCCAGTTCGTCCACGGTCTGATTCGTGTCCGCAGTGACGATATGGACATTCATGATTTGGGAAACAGCGATCAGGCGCTCGCAGACCCCGTCCACAAAAAGTCCGTCGAATGTTAGGGTCCCGTTGAGATCGAGCATGAGATGATCGAGGGAATACGAGACCCCGCAGGGAAGGTCGATCAGGATACGTTTGTCAAAAGCCACAAGTCATGCCTCCATACAGACTTTCTCGGCCGCGCTCACCGCTCCACCTTCGCAAAGATCGCCGTCTGGATGCGCTCCGGAAGAAAGGCCGTTGCGAGATGCGCGGTCTTCTTGAGAAAAGGAATGAGATCCTCGGTGCCTTTCCAGTGATCGAGGAGGACCTTTTCATCGCTCCTCAAAAGGAGGCGAAGGAGCGCCAGGGCGACAAGATAGACATCGTCCACGAGTCCCATGAACGGAACCCAGTCGGGTACCACATCTACAGGGTTGAAAATATAGGCTACCACGGCCCCGAGGATGGCCTTGTCGGTGGCAGAGACCCGTGGGTCCCGAAGAAGCCCGGTGATGAGACCCAGGAACTTGGGGATGGCGCGGATGGCCGCGCCTATCACCTCCCGGGCACGCCTCTCTCCATGGAGAGGCGACCCAGCCGAGGCAGTTTTTTTCGTTCTTTTCGAAAACATGGTATCAATAAACCAAAATTGAAAAAATTGTAAAGGTATGCTCATATAGGACCCTCGTAAAAAGAGGAATTTCGTTTGTTTGATGGGAAGGCGCGAGAAGGCCACAATTTTGCAGGAAGGAGTTTTTCATCATGAATCTCAACGCCCTCGTCTATCCCGCGACCTTCCCCCGGCGGCACACAGCCCGCCGCCTCTCCCAGGTCTTCGACCGCCTCACGGTCCTCCTCCCGGCAGAAAACCTGACGGTCACGCTGCCTGACGACCTTCCGATCGACACCATCGTACCCTCTCCACTCGAAGGGCGTCTTTCATGGTTCGACCGCCTGATTAAAGATTGGAAGGCCTGGGCGCAGGAGACCGGCCTCGGAACGGGCGTGACCGCCCAGGTCCTCCTAAGGACATGGAAGCACAGCTCCGCCGAGTCCTTTGAAGAGATCATGGCCTCGCTCAACAAAAAGGACGTCTCCGATCCCCTGCTTGAGGCCCGCATCCTCCTTCGCATCGCCCACGAGGTAGACGAGGAGGACGACCGCCTGGATCGTGAACTGGCCTCTGTCTCAGGACTGGAGAAAGACCTGCGGGCCGCCCTTCAGGGCGAGACATTGGACGAAGGCATTCCCATCGATACTGGCCTGCCGTCGATCCCCCCCCTGGATCGCCCCGAACCCAGGGTCCGGGCATGGAGCGAGATCGCATGTCGAGCGGAACTTAATGGGCTGCTTCCAGTGGGAGAGGGGATGGATGTAAAAGACCTCCTCGATCGCGCCTATGAGGACCTGGCCCCCGGCTCCTTTCCCCACGACCTCATGCGGATTCGGCTCCCCCTCGCCCTGGATGTCAGACCAATGGATGAGCCGGAGATTCGGAAGACCTTCGTCTCCCTCGTGCGTGCCCTTGTCGAAAAGGGTGACGAAACACCTGAAGCGGCGTTCGACCTGGAAAAACGCCTCTCCGAACTCACGCAGATCCATGGAGAAGGACCGGAACTCCGACTTACCGTCTATACAAAGAGGTCCTTTCAGGAGGTCCTGTCCCGGGCTGCGGGAAGGCCATGGAAGAAGGCTGAGACGCCGCAAACAGGATTCTCTTTTTTCCTCATGTGACCGGGATCTCTCTGACGGCCTCGACAAGGGATCTGACACGGTAAAGGTCCTTTCTCCCAGGCGTCGCCTCGACCCCAGAACTTGCGTCAACACCCCAGGGCCTTACCGCACCCACGGCCTCGCGTACGTTTTCAGGACGAATGCCCCCTGCGAGGATGATGGGCCGGGCAAGGACATCCACGGCCTCAACGGCGAGGGACCAGTCAAAGGTCACCCCCGTTCCGCCATGGGCCTTTTCCGAATGGGTATCCAGGAGAAAACCCCGCACCAGGTCCCGGTAGGGGACCGCCCGAAGGATGTCCTCACGGGATCGCACCCTGACGGCCTTGATGACACGGGGATACAGTGCGGCGCAAAGCTCCGGCCCTTCCTCCCCGTGGAGTTGAACGAGGTCGAGTCCGCAATGATCCACAGCCCTTCGAATGACCTCGGCCGTCTCGTTCACGAAGACACCGACGGACTGGACAAGGGGCGGGAGGACGGCGACTATTGCCCTGGCCTGCTCCATCTCCACCTTCCGGGGGCTCCGGGCAAAGACAAGGCCTATGGCATCCACACCAAGGCCGGCGACCTCCCTGGCCTCGTCCGGATCGGTGAGGCCGCAGATCTTGATTCGCACCATCGCCTCACCCCTTCCCTGCCGCTACGAACCTCTCCAGACGGGCCACGCGATCCTCGGCCTTTACGATGGACTCCCCGATGAGGGCCGCCGAGACCTTGGCGGTGCGCAGCCTTTCCATGTCGCCCGCACTCGAGATACCGCTCTCGCTCACGATCGGGACCAGATCCCCCACGATCCTTTTAAGCCTGAAAGTGGTCTCGATGGAGACGGAAAAATCTGCAAGATTCCGGTTATTCACGCCAAGGAGATCAGCGCCAGCCTTCATGGCCCGCTCCAGCTCCTGCTCGTCGTGGACCTCGAGAAGATAATCCAAGCCGAGTTCCTTTGCATGGTGCATGAGTTCGGACAAAAGGACGTCGTCAAGGGCCGCGGCGATGAGAAGGACCGCGTCCGCCCCCCAGGCAACGGCCTCCTCCACCTGGAAGTGGTCGATTATAAAATCCTTCCTGAGGAGTGGAAGACCAATTTCACGCCGAATTTCAGCAAGATACATGAGGTCCCCTTGAAAAAACCTCTCATCCGTCAGGACCGAAACCGCCGCGGCCCCGCCCCTTTCATAATCGCCGGCGATGGCGAGATGGTTGAAATCCGGGCAGATGAGGCCCTTCGATGGAGACGCCTTCTTTACCTCGGCGATGACGGCGACCCCAGGCCCTTTGGTGATCGCGTTCCTAAAAGACCGAAGGGGCGGCAGATCCCAGCCTGGCCGCGCCAGGCCCTTTGCGCGCCTTTCCCGGACCTCGTTTCTCTTGTGGGCGAGGATCTCAAAAAGGATGCTCATTCGGCCTTCCTCCCAAATGCGGCAAGCTCTTCGAGCTTCTGAAAGGCTGCGCCTGAATCAATGCTCTCCTGCGCTGCCTCCACCCCCTCAAGTAGGGAATCGGCCCTTCCGGCAAGGAAGATCGCGGCCCCGGCGTTCAGGAGGACCATGTCCCTCTTGGCCCCCCCCTGCCCCGCGAGGACCTCCTTGAGTATGGCTGCGTTTTCCCGGGCGTCCCCGCCGCGAAGGTCCTCCATGGAACAGACTGGAAGCCCGGCATCCCCGGGTGAGACGATAAACTCCGTGACGATCCCATCTTTCCAGGATGCCACCCGGCTCGGCCCAAGGAGGCTCAGCTCGTCAAGCCCCCCTTCTCCATGCACGACCCAGGCACGACGGGAGCCGAGCATTCCCGCAACCTCGGCTATGGGACGCACGAGGCCGGGATCATAGACACCGATGAGCTGGACATCGGCCCCAGCAGGGTTCGTGAGGGGGCCCAGGATATTGAACACGGACCGGATTCCGATCTCGCGCCTGGGGCCGGCGGCGTATTTCATGGCCGGATGGAGGGCTGGTGCAAAGAGAAAGCCGATCCCTACCTCCTTTATGCACCGCACGACCTGGTCCGGCGAAAGGGCAAGATTGACCCCCAGGGCCTCAAGGACGTCGGCGCTCCCGGAGCGACTCGAGACCGAACGGTTTCCGTGCTTTGCCACATGGATTCCGGCCCCAGCCACCACGAATGCGGAGGTCGTCGAGACATTGAACGTATGGGACTGGTCCCCTCCGGTCCCGACCGTATCCACAAGAGGCGTGCCCGGCGGGAGATCCACGTGGATACGGACGGCCTTCTCCCGCATGACAGAGGCCGCTCCCGAGATCTCTTCCACGGTCTCACCCTTCATGCGAAGGGCTGTCAAAAATGCGCCGATCTGGGCGTCCGTGACCGCACCCTCCATGATCTGGCGAAAGATCCGGACGATCCTCTCCACACCCAGGTCCTCCCTCTGGACGAGGAGAGCGATGGCTTTTCTGATGGCTTCCATATTTGGGCCTACATCTCGAGGAAATTCTTGAGGAGTCTCTCTCCTTCAGGCGTCATTATGGACTCTGGGTGGAACTGGACCCCTTCCATGGGATACTCCCGATGGCGCATGCCCATGAGCTCGTCCGCCTCGGACCAGGCCGAGGGTTCGAGACATGCAGGTAGGCTCTCCGCCTCAACGATCAGAGAGTGGTACCGCATTGCCTCAAAGGGGTTTGAAAGCCCTTTAAAAACACCCTTTCCGTCATGACGGATCATGGAGGTCTTTCCGTGCATGAGCCGCTCCGCCCGCACCACGCGACCGCCGAAGGCCACTCCCATGGCCTGGTGTCCGAGGCAGACCCCAAGTATGGGGATCCTGCCGGCAAAGAAGCGGATGGCCTCCACCGAGATTCCGGCCTCATTCGGCGTGCATGGCCCCGGTGAGACGAGCAGATGGTCCGGGGCAAGCTCCATGAGGGCGCCTACCGTGATCTCGTCGTTTCGAAAGACCCGCACGTCCGCCCCGAGGGCCGCGATGGCCTGGACCAGATTGTAGGTAAAGGAATCGTAATTGTCTATGACCACGAGCATGTTCGGTTTGACCATTCGATTATATCGATTATATAGGAATCTCGAAAAACAGTCCTTCGCCCGATGATTGTATTGCTCGCATGCCTGTCTTGTCTGCCGACAGGAAGGCGCACGGAACATATACCCCGGCCGTCGGCTTGTTCTGTAAAATCATAAGATTGGATGCATATCTCGCGGATTCAGGTCAAAATTTGACCTCCACCGGCACGATAGAGACATTGCAATCTGCACGCTCACGCATCCAGGGTCAGATTTTGCGAAAGAAAGGGAGATCTGGCGGGCGATAGGCGACTCGAACGCCTGACCTTTGGCTCCGGAGGCCAACGCTCTATCCTACTGAGCTAATCGCCCATTCCTGAGGGTACGGATGGCATGGGGTAAGGTACTGATGGCATAGTCCCTTGTCAATCCACGTGGAGGTCCCCTGCGGATCTGGCCTAAGTCCTTGCTGCGCCAATGGGCCATGCCCTTCCGTAACCCGAATCCTTCCCGTTGGTGGGAGGCCAATCTCCAGGTATTATGAAAGAATGTTCGATATAGCCTCAATCATTCAAAAGATCGCGATTCTCATTCCGCCAATCCTCCTTGCCGTCACGGTCCACGAGATGGCCCACGGATGGGTGGCATACAGGCTCGGAGACCCGACGGCAAAGGCCTTTGGCCGACTGACCTTGAATCCTCTCAAGCACCTCGACCCCGTGGGGACCCTCGTCTTTTTTCTTACCCAGACCATCGGCTGGGCCAAGCCGGTTCCCGTGAATCCCGCCTATTTCAAGGATCCTCGAAAAGACATGATGTGGGTGGCGCTTGCCGGGCCGGCGGCGAATCTGCTTCTCGCCTTGACAATCGCCCTGTTTCTCCGGGGGACCTCCCAATACGTTTTTTCCCTTTTTCATGCATTCGAGTACTTTGGACGGCCCCTGTTTCTCATGGCCTATTTGGGTGTGCAGATCAACATAGGGCTCGCCGTCTTCAACCTTCTTCCCATCCCTCCCCTCGATGGAGGAAAGATACTTGCCGGAGTTCTTCCAAGTGGTGCCGCGCCGGTCTTGGATGGACTCGAGCGCTACGGCTTTGTCCTCATCCTCCTTCTCGTCTTTACGGGGGTAACGGATCACATTATAGTCCCGCTCATTCAAGCACTAGACTCTCTTCTTCTCGGAAAGTGACGGAAATTTCCATGGTAAATCTCGGGATCAAACGCGTCCTGAGCGGCATGAGACCCTCGGGAAAACTCCATCTCGGCCATTTGCACGGCGTCCTCCAGAACTGGAAGGGTCTCCAGGACCGTTATTCCTGTTTTTTTTTCGTTGCAGACTGGCACGCGCTCACGACGAATTACGAAAATCCGCGGGGCATTCCTGAAAACATAGGCGAGATGGTGGCCGATTGGCTCTCCGTAGGGATCGATCCGGAAAAGTCGACCCTTTTCGTCCAGTCCCGGATCAAGGAGCACGCTGAACTCCATCTGCTTCTTTCCATGATCACTCCCGTTTCCTGGCTCGAGAGGAATCCCACCTACAAGGAGCAACAGCAACAGATCCAGGAGAAGGATCTGGCAACTTACGGATTTCTCGGCTATCCGGTCCTACAGTCCGCGGACATCATCATGTACAAGGCGAATCTCGTCCCGGTAGGCGTGGATCAGCTCCCCCACGTGGAGTTGACGCGAGAGATCACCCGCCGGTTCAATTATCTGTACCGTGAGGTCTTTCCGGTCCCCGAGGTCCTGCTCACCGAGTTCCCCAAGCTTCCCGGTCTCGACGGCCGCAAGATGAGCAAGAGCTACGGAAATGCGATCTTTCTCTCCGACCCTCCGGATGTGGTGCGTGAGAAGATCTCCGGCATGGTCACGGACATCGAGCGCCCCCGCCGTTCCGACCCGGGAGACCCTGAGAACCGGTGTGTGGCCTTCCATTTTCATCGGCTCTATCTCTCCAGGGAGCGTGTCCTGGAGATCGTAGAGGAATGTAAGGCAGCCCGCCTTGGATGCGTGGCCTGTAAACGCGAGCTTGCAGAGGCCGTCGTCCGGGAGATGGAGCCCATCCGGGAGCGGCGCGAGTCCTATCTGCGGCACCCAGGGCGCATCGAGGAGATCCTTGCAGCCGGATCCGACGCGGCCCGGTCCATCGCACAGAACACCATGTCCGAAGTGGAAGATGCTCTATGGGGCCCCATAAGCCGGCATAGTATTTGAGGAGCCGACCGAAAGGAGACGGCCACAAAGACCCCGGCCGTCGGATCAAGTATTCAGATGGAACACATCCGCACCCTTTGGGCGCTGTGGGCCTATTGCATCCCCCAGCTTCCGACCCCGAGAAGGTCTACGTAGAGGCCGAATCGGTTCTCATCCTGATCCTTCATGTAGCTGCCTGTAAGTGCCCAGCAGGAGGCCTGGTAGCGAAGTCCGTAGTGTGAACGGAATTCCGTCGAATCCTCGAGGGACCACTGGGTCTTGTAGGTCCCATACCATCTATCCCCAAGCCTGAGGGCGATGTCTGCGTTGATTTCGTTGATATCCGTCAGGCGGTTGTAGCGATAGTCGAGGGCGAGTCGGTCGCCGGCCTGGCTTGCAGCGGAGACGAGAAAGTTGTAGGTCGTGAACCCGAGCCCGTGGACACTGTATGTGGTGTCATAGCGGAGATATGCCCACGGCCATGGGCGGAGTTCGAGTTCCGCGTAGATGGGAGAGAAGGTGGTGGGTTTGATGTCCGCCGGGTCAGGCCCATCCGGCGCGTTGAAATCGTAACGAAGTTTTGCCTCGAGCTCCTCGTAGAAATCGAAATACGTATGGTATCCGGCGTATTCACGCCTTGATCGGGCGGTCTTTTCCGAGTCATAGCTCTGCTCGACATAGAAGCGAATAAGGTCCGTGTAGGCGTATCTCCCGTCGCCCCTGGGCGTCTTGCTGCTGAGAAATGACAAAATGGACCACGTGAGGCGGTTTCGAGGCTCGAGCCTGTCGAGTATGTCGATGTAGGGGATGTCGTCTTGGTCCTCGGAGGGCCGGTATTGATAGGTGAGTCTGGGGCGGATGCTGTGCATGAAGGTCTTTCCGGAGGGCCGTGCAAAGGTCCGCCTGACCGAAGTGGTCAGATCCGCCTCGAAAAGTGGAAGGATGCGGGTCGGGGTCTCGTCCTCGTCCAAGACGTCACTCGAGCCCTGCGCCGTGTAGGCCGTGGCCTCCAGTGTTCCGGAGAGGAGTAGGTTCGCGGCCCCGAGGACGGAGAGGGGGGAGGAGATCCGTGGCATAGCGTGGACCCGTTGGTAGCGGACGCCTTTTTCCCTCCAGTAATTGGTGTAAGTGCCATCCCAGTCCAGATAGAAGGGGGTCTCCCCGATCCGGTTTCTGAATCCATGGAAAACGAAACGTGGAAGGGTCTGGACGGTCCCGTCCTGTTCGCCGGGAACGAGATTATCGTTGTATCGGCCCTCAGCGCCCGCGAAGGTGTTGGGGAAGAGCCGAGTGGCCTGAATGGTCGAGGGACGGATGAGGTCCGTTTCGTCTGCGAGAGACCGCTGGTAGTCCTTCCAGAAGATCTCGTTCGTTTCATCGAACCCCATGGGACCGCCGTCGAATTCCTCGAGATAATCCAGGTCGCTCACGAGATCGAGATCGATCTTCGCATTGATCTTCCACGGCAGGGCCTGATTCGCCTTTGCCCGGAGCCACCAGCGTTTCTCGTCGCCGCGCACATAACCATCGTTGTTGTAGTCGCTGTCATTCAGGGTGTCGACAAGGTAGTTGAAACGAAAGGTTCCCTGTGTCTCCTCGGAGAGGATGTAACGGAGTTCAGCGCCCTCCATCCAGCCCCGCCTGCTCATGGGGTGCTGGTAGAAGGTCATGTCCACGCTGTCGTTCACGGCCCAGAAAAACGGGACGATGAATTCGGTCCCGTTACGGCTCGATACGGCGTAGTGGGGAAGGAGGAATCCGGTTTTTCGGTAGCGATTCAGTGGGACGGAGACCCACGGACTGTACAGTACGGGAATGTCCCGAATGGCAAAGGAATTGTGCCAGCCCACGGCGTTTCCGCCCGTAGAGAGGGTGAGATCCTTGCAATGAAAGCTCCATGCCTGCTTAGGAAGAGGACAGGTGCTGATCGTTGCGTCCTCTGCCCGGTACTCCTCGGGGCCTGTCTTCCAGAGCTGGCTTGCGATGATGTGGACGTTATTACGGTGCAGGAAGAGATAGGCGTCTTTCACAGTCCCGGTGGAGGATTCCAGATCTATCTCCCCTTCCTCCCCGCGCAGGATGTCTTCACCCATGCGGATGACGACCGCCCCGCTCGCCCATGCCCGTCGAGCCCTTTGGTAGTAGATCATCCGGTCTGCGGTGATCGTGAGATCGCCGCGCTGCAAGGAGACACCGCCCTCCCCCAAGATCGAGTCGGTCGCGTGATAGTACGTGAGACGATTTGCCTGGATGTGCCACGGTTCCCTTTCGGATAGGTCCTCCGTGGTGTCGGCGGCACCTCCGCCGGCTGTTCCCGCTCCGCATGCCATGTCCGTTCCCGTCGCAGCCAGAAAAAAGACGAGGGCGAGGGCGGAAAGGATGGCCGAACGAGGGGGCATGCGTGGGTAAGTATCACAGACACATCCGCTTTTCAACGGATCCTCCGCCATGTCTGGATCCGCTGGAGGATCTCGTTTCTCCATGCCATCTTGCCCGTAATGGCAAGGACTCTGGGGAGCGTGAGGGGTCGGGTGACAACGCTGACCCTTCCCTGCCTGACGGCATCGATGATCGCCTCGGGGTGGGGTTCGGCCTCGATGAGGGAATAGGTGGTGTGAAACTGCACCCTTTGGTGGGCATCGGAGGTGCCGACGAGGGGAAGGCCTCGGGTCTCTGCGAATCTCTGCGCCTTGGTGTTGAAGTCAAAGTACTTCGTGTAGAGATGGCAGAGTTCGACGGCATCGAAGATCTCCATATTCTCCACCAGACGTCTGCCAAGCGCCACAGTGGACGGGAAAAAGGGATGCGGGGCTATGATGAGCGTATCAGGTCTCTTGAGGGATCGAAGACCCTGGATCGAGCCCCGATCTACCCGGGAAAAGTCCATGTTGTAGAGGAGGATGTGCCTGCCTTCGATGGTCGCCTCCATGCCAGGAATGAGGACGATGCCTCGTTCCGCAGCGTAGCTCCGAAGGTACGCGCTGTATACGCTGCTGTTGTGGTTGGTGATGGAAAGGACCTGGTAGCCGAGAGATGCAGCCCTATCGATAAGTTCGGTCGCGCTGTAAAGGATGAGGTCCTCTGGATCCTCTGCCGTATGGATATGGAGATCTGCCTTAAGGGGTATCATTTCATTCGTATCGGTCAATAGGGGTTTCGCCTGATGCCCAATCGGTAAAGTATCGGAGAGACGGCCAGTTCGCATATGGCAAAAAAGGCGGTCACTATGCAGATCTCTGCCCAGTTGATGGCGAGATCTTCCTTTAATACCCAGAGAGGGAGCAAGGCCTCCACCCCCTGATCGAGTCCTGGCGCAAAGGCCCCGCTCCTGAGTCGAAGCCTCCTTTTGAGGAAGCTCGAAAAGAGGTCGCCGGTAAGGGAGAGGAGGGCGATCTTGGCCCCGGTGGCTGCTCCGAATGGGGTGAGGGATGCGGCTGCCGCCGTGCCTGCGGTCGAGAATACGAACCCCCGCCAGGTCTTGTGGGGTCCGAAGAGATCCCGGCCGTCGAACCATTTCAGCCTGCCGAGGTCTATGGGAAGGGCGAAGTGGTCTCCGAAGACGGTTCTGGCGAGGATGGGAAGCAAGTTGGCAGTCCCAAGTAGGAAGAGAAGGATCAGGATGCCGGACCAATCAATTGATGTCATGAGGATTTTTCGCAGTTCCCATGAGATGGGGAATACCCAGATGGGCCGGTATTTCTGTGCAGAAGGACGAGGGTGCGGGGAAGGCCGCTCACTGGTTGGCGAACGGGTACGGTCTCCGCGAGAAATCCCTTTTGGGCAAGCATCTCCCGGCAAATCTCCACCTCGGCCATGGCCTTAGGACCTTTGAAGGCCACGACGCCCCCGCCCGGAGCGAGAAGGGGGATGGCAAGCCGGGTGAGGAGATCGAGTGAGCCCACGGCCTGGCTCGTCACAAGGTCGAAGCCTTCAGGCGGGTGTGTGCGCGGGACGCCGGGTTCGCCGACTCGGCCGTGCTGGGCCGTGACGCCCGCAAGTCCCAGAAGTGCGATGACATGGCGAAGGAAGGAGACCCGTTTTCTCAGGGCGTCCACGAGGACGATCTTGAGCTGGGGCAGGAGGATCTTGAGGACGAGCCCAGGTGCGCCGGCCCCGGTCCCGATGTCAAGCACCGTCCGTGTCCCGGTCGGGACAAAGGGGACAAAGGGCGCGGTATCCCCGACGAATTTGAGGGCAAGGCCCTCCATGTCCCGAATGCCCGAGAGATCCATGCGGCGGTTCCAGATCTCGAGTTCCCCAAGATAGACGCACAGGGCGGAGATGACCGCATCGTCATGCGGGATCCCCGCCTCTTCAAGGATCCTTTTTAAGAAGGGGACGAGGGCTTCATCTATCGATTTCATTTTGACCGGCGAGAGGAATCCTTTCAGGATCGGATCAGGGGGGTTCCCGTCACTGGCCCCTTCAAAAGGGCGCAGGACTCATTCTTCGATCCTGCCCGTATAAACACAGACCGCGTCCCCTTCGAGGAAGACCTCTTCGATCCGTCCGTCTCCCCCGGTCAGGAAATAGACAGTGAGTTCTTCTCCCCCCTGGGTAAGTACCGAGACCGGGCTTTTTGTCAGGGAAAGGCAGGACGTTACTATGGCGCTTGCGGCCGCGCCTGTCCCGCACGCAAGGGTCTCGTCCTCTACGCCTCGCTCGTAGGTACGGATGCGTATGGCGTGCGGGTGAAAGACCTGGACGAAGTTCACATTGGTGCCTGCAGGCGCGAACCTTTCATGAAACCGGATCGTCCTGCCGAGTTCCCGGACGGACTCCGTATCCAGATCATCCGTGAGGAGGATCGTGTGAGGGACGCCCGTGTTCACGTGGTGGACCCTGATGGGTTTTCCTTCCACGGAGATGATGATGTCGCAAGCGAGGTTTTGGGGCGGAGAGAGTCCGATCCTGACCCGTCCGTCTGTCACCTCTCCATGGATGACGCCCGCGAGGGTCTCAAAGCAGAGCCTGGGGCCTGCGATGCCGGAGAGATATGCGAACCTGGCGGCGCATCGCGCACCGTTTCCGCACATCTCGGCCTCGCTTCCGTCCGCATTGTAAAACCGCCAGCGAAAGTCCGTCGTGTTTGAGGGTTCGATGAGGATGAGACCGTCAGCCCCGACGGAGAATTTTCTTTGGCAGAGCATTCGTGCAAGCCCAGCCGCGTCCTCTCCCACGACCCCGGTCCGGTTGTCGATGAGGATGAAGTCGTTTCCGCCTCCGTGCATCTTGGTAAAGACGAGGCCTTTCATTTGTCCTCCTCTCGCCCGATGGTCGATATCCTTTCCCCCCGTACGAGATCCCGATAGGTCTCCCGTCTCCTTACCACCTCGAACCGGTCCCCGTCCACGAGGACCTCTGCTGCCCGTGGGCGGGCGTTGTAGTTGGAGGACATGCTGAATCCATAGGCACCCGCGGTCTTGACCACAAGGAGCTCTTTGGGTCCCAAAGGCGGAAGCTCACGATCCCTGGCAAGAAAGTCTCCGGTCTCGCAGATGGGGCCGACCACGTCCATGACCTGAAGCGGACCGTCCTTTTTTCGGCCAGGGACGATCTCGTGATAGGCCCCGTAGAGGCTCGGCCGGGCGAGGTCGTTCATGGCGGCATCCACGATGGCGAAGCGTTTCTCCCCCGTGTCCTTTACGTACAGGACTCGGGTGATGAGGACGCCGGCGTTCGCGGCCATGGCCCTTCCGGGTTCGAGGATCAAGGTCTGGGAAAGGCCTGAGAGGACCTCGAGAATGCCCTCTGCGTATTCCTTTGGGCTTGGGGGGGTCTCGTCCCTGTAGCGGACCCCGAGCCCGCCGCCGATGTCCAGGTAACGGAGACGTATTCCGGCCTCCTCGATCTCTTCTGCGAGGCGGCGGATCCTCTTCATGGCGTCCACGAAGGGATCGACGGTCGTGAGCTGGGAGCCTATATGGCAGTCGATCCCCACGATCTCGATCTCGTCCATCTGTGCGGCATTCCGGTAGACTGTGATCACCTGCTCGGCCGGGATCCCAAACTTGTTCTTTCGAAGTCCAGTCGAGATGTAGGGATGGGTCCCTGCGTCCACATCGGGATTGACCCGAAAGGAGACAGGGGCGCGGGTTTTGAGGCGTCGAGCCACTCGGCGGATGGTCTCCAGCTCGGGAATGGACTCCACGTTGAACATGAGAATGCCGGCTGACAATGCGTCCCCAATCTCCCGTTCGGTCTTGCCTACCCCGGAATAGACGATGCGTTTTGGGGGGATGCCGGCCAAAAGCGCCCGGAAGAGTTCGCCTCCGGAGACGATGTCAGCACCCGCCCCGAGGGATGCGAGGAGATCCAGGACGGCGAGATTGCCGCAGGCCTTGACTGCAAAACAGACAAGACGGGGCCACGGGGAAAATGCCTCGTCAAAGGCACGAAAGTGGGAACGCAAGGTTCCGGCACTGTAGACGTAACAAGGGGTCCCGACCTTTTTGGCGATGTTGGCAACCGGGACTGCCTCGCAAAAAAATTCATGGTCGCGGTAAGAGAAGAGATCCATGGGAAAGATCGTCCTTAGGGTATGTCCACGCGGACGGTTTGGGAAGGAAGACCCTCCTGGGGAGGTGTTTCCCGGTCGACGGCCTTCACGTAATAGGCATAGGTCCCAGGGGGGAGCCGGTCCCGATCCACAAAGCGTGAGATGGCAACAGGTTCCTTGGTGATGCGCATGGTCTTTCCATCCGGATCCGTCCGGTAGACATGGTAACCTGAGAGGTCGGCCTCGGGATTTTCCTGCCAGAGGAGTTCCACCCCGTGGTCCAACAAAACCGCAACAAGACCAGCCGGGGCCTCGGGCAGGGCGATGTTTCGGTATCTTACTTCCAGAGGCTCCGTACGGGGGCCTTCTATGTTCGAGCCGTGGAAGGGAAAGACGGACGAGACCGCATAAACATAGCTCTGACCCGGCTTGACATCTATATCAAGGAAGGTGGGCTGCTCAAGGAGACCTGAGACCCTTTCCCAGCCCCTTTCCGACGTGGAGATCCTGTAGACCCGGTACCGGACGGCCTCGTCCAGGGGTTTGCCGTCCGTCCACGTCATGGGAGGGGACCAGGTCAGGAGTAGCCCGTCCGTTAGGGATAGGGCCTTGAGGGATGACGGCGGGGACGGCGGTTGATGCCAGGGGAGGAAAACTCGATTCGAGGGTTCGCTTGTGCTCAGCCATCCTTTGACCGTCCGGACCTCATAGACGTACATCATCCCCTCGCGCACGGCCCGGTCCTCGTACACCATGCTTTTTGTCTCCAACGGGCTGGCCTGGACGGGGATGAACAAAGGAGGGCCGAAAGCAACAGGACAGCCCTCGCAAAACGAGTCGAGAGGGATCTCCGCCTTGAAGAGCTGAAAACCCTTGACCCATCTCAAGGGGCTTCCGTCCGTATTTTTGGTAGGCACGTCCCAGGTCAGTTCGATGCCTCCAGGCGCGGGCATGACATGGGCGGCAAGGTTCTTCACAGGCAGGGGGCGTATGGATCCCGGCGGAACCGGCGGGGCCTTCCGCCCACATCCGGAAAGGGAGCCGAAAAGAAAGGCGAGGACGAGAAGAAGCGAAAGGCGTCTCATGGCTTCAACCTGAATCCGTGGGCCGACGGCCGGGCTATTTGTTCCTTGCGGCAAATAGCGCCCGTCCATGGGCGCCTCACTCCACAAATACCCCGGCCGTCGGCTTATTATGTGAAATCGAAAGGTTGAGCGCATATCTCACGGATTCAGGTTCATCCCTTCGAGCCATCTCTCTGCGGCATCGAGAGCGGTTCGGACCGCCTCAGGGGCGGTTCCGCCCGGGACCTTCCGGGACCGTACGGATCCCTCGACCGCGATATACGATAAGACATCTGCCCCGATGAGTGGGGAGAATCGGCGAAGTTCGTCAATGGATAGTTCGTGCAGTTCCCGCCCGTTATCCACGCACCACGCGACGGCCTCTCCTACAATGGAATGCGCTGTTCGAAACGGGACGCCCCTGCGAACCAAATAATCAGCCAGATCCGTCGCTGTGAGAAATCCGCCCCGAAGGGCATCCCTCAGGCGATCTTCCACTGGCCTCATTTTCTCTACCAACTCTGCCATGACCTCTACAGAGGATGCGGCCGTGTCGACGGCGTCAAAGATGGCCTCCTTGTCCTCCTGGAGGTCCCGGTTGTAGGCGAGGGGCAGTCCCTTCATGAGGGTGAGAAGGGCCATGAGATGGCCCAAGACCCTTCCTGTCTTTCCCCGGACGAGCTCCGGCACATCCGGGTTTTTTTTCTGGGGCATGATGCTAGATCCAGTGCAGAAGGCGTCCGGAAGGTCTACAAAGGAAAACTCACTCGTGGACCAGAGGACGAGCTCCTCGGAAAGACGGGAGAGGTGGATCATCACGATGGCGAGGGCCCCGGCGAATTCGATCATAAAATCCCGGTCACCCACGGCGTCCATGCTGTTGGCGGAGATCCCGTCAAAGCCGAGCTCCCTGGCCACGAATTCCCTGTCCAAGGGAAAGCCCGTACCCGCGAGGGCCGAGCTCCCGAGGGGACAGATGTTGACGCGCTTTCGACAGTCGGCGAGCCTCTCCCGGTCACGCCGGAACATCTCGAAGTAGGCGAGCATGTGATGGGCCCAGAGGACAGGCTGGGCGCGCTGAAGGTGCGTATACCCCGGGATGACGAGGTCTACATGGGATCGGGCCTGATGGACAAGGGCCTTCTGGAGCCGTCCGAGGAGGCCGTCGATCCGGTCGATCTCGTCTCTGACATAAAGCCGTGCATCCGTTGCAACCTGGTCGTTCCTGCTTCGGGCCGTGTGGAGTTTTTTCCCTGCCTCGCCGATCCGCTCGACGAGGGCGCGTTCGATGTTCATGTGGACGTCTTCGAGGTCCTCCCGCCAGACGAAGGAGCCGGCCGAGATCTCGTCCAGGATCCCTTCAAGGCCCGAGACAATGGCATCCCTTTCATCCCGGGTGATGATGCCCTGTTTGGAGAGCATTCGGGCATGGGCGATGCTTCCCGCGATGTCGTAAGGGGCCAATCTCCGGTCAAAGTGGACGGAGGCGGTAAACCTCTCGACGAGATGGGCCGTCGCCTCCCGGAATCGTCCACCCCAGGGTTTTGGGGAGGCAGGACCGGTCACGGTTTTTCCATTTTTCGGAGCACGTCGTTCACCCAGGAGAAGGCAGAGGCCGCTGCCGGAAAACCAAGGGTGCTCACCATGAGGTTTACCACGTGGAAGATCTCCTCCGGTCGGGCTCCCGCCTCTATGGCCCTGCGGACATGGGAATGAACGGCCCCCACGCTCCTGATGGCTATGGCTGCGGCGAGCTGGATCAGGTGGGTGGTCTTTTCGTCGAGTGGGCCGTTTGTCCTCGCCTCCCTGGCGTATTCTTCTGCAAGCTCGAAGAGCCGTGGGAAAAGATGTTGATATTCAAGAAAATTTTGGGGATAGGAGGGAGATTTGTCCATGTCTTTTCGTTCCTTTTTTAAAGATGTCACCCAGTATAGGTTTTTCCATTGTGATCAACAAGACAGATGCCGATCTTTGTTGTCACCTGAATCCTCGAGCCGGCGGTAGTGTGTTTGTCCCGTTGAGCCTGCATGTAGGCAGACAGGGCAAATAGTCCCGGTCCATGGGTTCTCTGTGTCCTCTATGGTGATGCGATCGCACCGAAAAAATTATCATGATATGATTGATGACCTCGTAAAAAGTGCCGGGCTCGTCATGCCGGACTTGATCCGGCATCCAGAACATATTGAAAACACTGGATTCCGGCCTACGCCGAAATGACGCCAAATTGGAATTTTCGACTTTTTACGAAACCATCATGATTGAAGCTGTACAACAAAAAGCCCAATATGCGAGGTGCGCAACTCCTTATGAACAAGGCGTTTAGCATACATCGCATGGGCGAAGGGCAAAACTCAATTGAGGCCACCTTGTAGTCTTGAGTATCCCCCGATGAAGAAGGATAAGTCCATGGAGTACAACGAATACTCATCCAAGTCTCGTCTCGTCGCCCTCCTGTTTTGTTTTTTTCTCGGGGCCTTCGGCATCCATCGATTCTATGTCGGCAAGATCGGGACGGGCATCCTCATGCTCATGACCCTCGGAGGGTTCGGAATATGGGTTATCATCGACCTCATACTCATCGTCGCGGGGTCATTCCGGGACAAACAGGGGAAAAGGGTCTTTTTGTGGGTCGAACCGGGATCCTTCTAAGGTTTCCCTTTTTATTCTGTCCGGGGTATCATCAAAAAAGATCAATTTTTATTTATTATTGCGGCATCATTAAGTTCTTTTTTTCACATTATTTTTTTCATCTTTTCACATGATACTTCCATATGTATGATGAATTGATGGAATCTTGAAGATATTGTTTTTTTTCACGGACAATCCCTGCAAAAAGCAGGATACTTCATCGGGGAGGTTACTGCATGAAGAAAACGGTGTGGAGCATGTGCGGCATGTGTTCGGTCCGATGTCCAATCAGGGTGGAGGTTGAAGATGGGGAGATCACGTGGATAGAGGGGAACCCCCACATCCTGAAGAGGGCCTTGTGCGCCAAGGGGGCGGCTGGCGTGGCACTCGTAAAGGACGACGAACGGCCTCAACAGCCCCTTCTGAGGGTCGGTGGCCGAGGAGCTGGCAGGTGGGATGCAGTAAGCTGGAACACCGCCCTCGAATACATCACGGAAAAGCTCACCGGCATCATCCAAAAACATGGGGCGCGAAGTGTCATGTTGAGCTGCCGTGGCGGCCCATTCATGGATCTCTTCAAGACCTTCATACACGGGCTCGGCTCTCCCAATTTCACAAACCATGACAGCGGATGCGGAAGAAACGTCCATCACGCAAGCAAATCCGTATACGGGCTGGGGCGCAAGGACTTTGTCTATGATATCAAGAACGCGCGCCATCTCGTCCTTTTTGGAAGGAATCTCTTTGAGGCCTTTCGAATCGCCGAGGCCAACCAGGTCCTCGACATGCTGGATGCAGGCGGGCGGATGACTTATGTGGATGTCCGCCAGTCCACGACAGGTCTCAAGGCGACGCGGTTTTTCATGGTCAGGCCCGGCACCGATTACGCCCTTGCCCTCGGCATGATCCACGCCATCATCAAGAAGGAGTATTACGACAAGGCATTCATCGAAAAGTACGTGAATGATTTTGATGCCCTTGTCTCCTTCATCGAGCCCTACACACCCGAGTGGGCAGCCAAGGAATGTGGAATCAAGCCCAAGGGGATCCATGATTTCGCCGAAGAGGTGGCCATGGATAGACCCAGGGTGATCTTTCATCCCGGCTGGATGCTCGCCCGCTACCGTGACTCCTTCTACTCAAGTCGGGCCCTCCATATCCTCAACGTCCTCATGGGAAACATCGAGGTCAAGGGCGGGCAGATCTTTGCCAAAGGGCCTGGAGATTACGGCCAGAAGGGCCTGAGAAGCCTGGATGCCCAAGTCCCCAAGCCTTCGGAAAGGCGGGCTGACGGCGTCGGCTGGAAATACAAGCACTTCGACAAGGGTCCGGGCCTCTTCCATCTTTTCTATAACGCCATGCTCACTGGAGAGCCGTATCCAATAAAGGCCCTTTTCTGTTACCGGCACGACCCCTTCAACAATTTTCCGGATCCCCAGGCCCAGAAAGAGGCCCTGGACAAGTGCGATCTTCTCGTCTCCATCGACACACATTACAGCGAATTCGGCTGGTACAGCGATGTAATTCTTCCTGAGTCCTGTTATCTCGAGCGGGAGAGCATGGTTGCTACCCAAAAAGGACCGTCACCACGGTTCATCGTCCGTCAACGTGCGGTGACCCCCCGCTTCGATACCAAACCTTGCTGGGAGATATTCAAGCTCCTTGGGGACCGAATGGGTATCGGGAAATATTTTCCCTACAACAGCATCGAGGAACTCTGGCGCTGGCAGCTTGAGCCCACGGGCCACAATATCGAGGAATTCAACGAGAAGGGATTCATCTCCCTTGCTGACAAGCCCATACTTTTCGACCGGGATAACCTCGAAGGCAGGTTCAAGACCCCGTCCGGCAAGATCGAGATCATCAGTCAGGTACTCACTGATGCCGGTCTTCCATCCCTCAAGCCCTACGAATCCCCCCATGCCCCGCCAAAAGGTCAGTTCCGCCTGGTTTTTGGTCGATCGGCAGTCAACGCCCACGGGCATACCATCAACAATCCCCTTCTTTTCGAGCTCCTCCCGGAAAACACCCTTTGGATCAACAAGCGGGAGGCGGGAAAGCTCGGCATCCAGGAGGGCGACTGGGTGGAGGTCTTCGCCAACGGAGCCACGGGCACGATCAGGGCCCACGTCACGGAATTCATCCATCCTGAGGCGGTTTATACCATTCATGGTTTCGGCCGACAGGTACCTCTTCAGACACGGGCCTATCACGCCGGCATGAGCGACCAGAAACTTCAGCGCGGACTCCTTCAGGAGATGGATCCGGCAGGAGGAGGGCTTTGCCTTTGTGAAAATTTTGTCACCGTGCACAAGAGTTCCCGCAATCTAGTGAGGAGGGTCGAACTGTGAGAAAATACACCATATTCCTCGACTCCAAGCGCTGTATCGGGTGTCATGCCTGCGAGATCCATTGCAAGACCAAGAACCGCCTACCGGTCGGCCCTTTTCTTTGCGAGATCAGTCATAAACCCCTTGTTTCCGTCAAGGGTGTGCCGAAGACCATGTTCCATTTCCGGTCCTGTTACCACTGCGAGGAGCCGTTCTGCGTGCCGGTCTGCCCGACCGGAGCCATGCAGAAGCGCGAAGACGGCATCGTATTCGTGGACCAGGTCAAGTGCATAGGATGTATGGCCTGCGTGGGAGCCTGCCCGTGGGGTATCCCCCAGTACAACCCGGAGACCGGAAAGGTCGTAAAGTGCGATTACTGCCTGGACCGGGTCGACCAGGGCCTCAAGCCCGCATGTGTGACCAAGTGCACGACTCATGCCCTGAAATTTGTGGAATTCAAGGAAATCCAGTAAAATTTAATAATTTCATGATCATTATTCAAAGCCCGGTCGAAAGGCCGGGTTTTTTGTTTTATTGCGTTGCAGAGGGGCGGCGGTGATAATTAAAATTCGATTTCTTCAAATGGCATTCTGAATCCTGGAGATATGCATCCAACTTTGTGTTTTGACAGGATAATACGGCAGACAGGATTTTTGTGTAGCGAGGCGCCCATGGACGGGAGCCGTGCGGTAAATCCTCCTCCATGGACTGGGGCTATTTGCCCTGCCTGCCGACAGACATGCGTACGGAACAAACAACACGGCCGTCGGCTCACGGATTAAGGGGTATTTTATTCATGACGATACTGTCCCGTCTGATTCTAAGGGAGATCCTTTCCCCGTTCGCCTTTTCCTTTTTGGGGCTTAGCGGGCTCTTTCTCGTGGGCAGGACGTTTCAGATCCTCGATCCCCTGGTGGCCGCCGGGCTTGGTATCGGGGGATTTCTCTCCATCCTTTTCCTTCTGCTTCCCCCACTTTGGCTCTATATCCTTCCTATGGCAGTCCTCCTCGGCGTGCTCGTCGGTTTTCTCCGCCTCTCCAGGGACAGCGAGATAGTCGCCTTTTTTTCCCTGGGGCTTGGGCCGGCCGCCATGATGCGCTCAGCCATCGTTTTCTCCGTCGTCGTCGCCATGACAGGCCTTTCCCTCTCCCTGTTTTTCATCCCACTTGCCAAATCCGCTACCAAGGAGGCAATCCGCGGCCTGACCCAGGACGTGGCTGCTCGGGGAATACCGTCCCGGACCTTCATGACCCCGTTTCCCGATCTTACTCTCTATGTCCACGAGACCGATGAAACGGGCCGTATCCTCACGGGCGTCTATCTGCGAGACTCCAGACGCAAGGATTTGACCATCACCGGCATGGCGGAACAGGGGGCGATAATCGCCGTTCCTGAAGATGCGGCCGTGGCGCTTCGCCTTGAAAACGGCGTCCTGAACCGTTTTGGAGCGGATCCAGGGCGTTCGGACACCATTTTCTTTGATAACTATACCGTAAAGTTCGGGTTTGGGGATATGAAAAGGTCGAAAAAGAGGGGGGAACTTAGATTTTCAGAGCTCCTGAAGGTTTTATCCCAGCCGGATCTTTCCCCGAAAAATCGCACCCTCGTGTTGAGCGAGATCCACGAGCGGCTGGCCCTTCCGACGGGAATCCTCATTTTTGGCATCATCGGGGTCCCGCTCGGGGTCTTCTTCGGAAGGACCGGCCTTTCCGGCGGGGTCGCCATTGGTCTTTTTGTCTTTCTCGCCTACTATCTCTCCTTTGCCATTGCAAAAAACCTGGCGGAGGCAGGTTCCCTCTCCCCAGGCCTCTCCATCTGGCTCCCGGACGCAGTTTTTTCCGTTGCGGCGATCCTTTTGGTCGTGATTCTACAGAAAAAGGGGCCGCTCAAGGCGTAGCGCAAAAATGCGTATTTTATCTACATATCTCCTGAGGATTTATATCTCCCTCTTACCTCTCGTTCTCATTGGGCTTGTAGGAATAAACCTCGTGGCCTTCGCGTTTGAGAAGATCGATGACGTGGTGGAAGCAGGCGCTCCTGCCTCGCTCGCCTCCCTCTATTTTCTTCTTTCCATACCCCGAATGGTGGAGACCTTTGTGCCAGTCGCCGTCGTTCTTTCCTCCATACTCGCCATTGCCGTCCTCGCCCGTCACAATGAACTTCTTTCCTTTCGGACCCTTGGCATAGGTCCTTGGAGTATAGGGCGTCCTTTTTTTCTCAGCAGTGTGGTGATTTCGTTTCTTACGATACTTTTTTCGGCAACGGTCGTCCCTTCTGCGAACTCGGAGGCTGATGATCTATGGCGTTTCGGCGTTGAGAAAAAGGAGCTCAAGGGCGTTTTCCAGGGAGAACATCTCTATTATCACGGAAACCATACAATATGGTCCGCCGGGCTTGGCTCTCCGGATGCCGCTTCCTTGCGTGACGTGGATGTGATTTCTTTCGGGGATAAGTATCAAATCCTGACTGTCATACATGCCGAGGCGGCACGATTTGACGGGAAGGCATGGACGTTCGTAAAGGGCACAAAAAAGGATCGTCTGCCGGGCAAGGCGGTCTTTTCTGAGGAGATATTCGAGACCTTGACCGTGGTTCTTGAAGAAAAGCCGGGGGATTTTGTAGCGGTCCAGGCACCTCTTGCCCATCAGACCCCGTGGTCCCTGTGGATGGGCATGAAGCGGCTTCAAGGCGCCGGGTACATCACTGCGGAACAGGAGACCCATCTCTGGTCGCAGATCTTTTACCCGTTTCTCGGGCTGACGCTCCTGGCGGCTTCCTTTCCCTTGATCCTCGCCCGGGGACGCGGGGGGGTCGGTGTGGGATTTGTTCTTGGTCTCGGTGTCTGTCTCGGGGGGCTCGCCCTGTGGAATATCGCCATCCAGATCGGCCTTGCCGGTCTTGTATCGCCCGTCCTTCCTCTACTTTGCGTCCACGGAGGCCTTGTCCTTGCGGGATTGATCCAGATGAAAAAGTTGAGGTTCTGAAATGGAAACACATCAGAAGGCACATAGGATCATGGAGATCCTGAAGGCCTTTTACGGGACGCAGAAGACGGCGCTTTCTTTCCAAGATCCCTTTGGACTCCTCGTGGCGGTAATACTCTCAGCCCAGTGTACGGACGAGCGGGTCAACAAGGTCACGCCGCTACTCCTTGAAAAATACCCCACGCCTGAGCGCATGGCTGCTGCTCCCATCGAGGACTTGGAGGAGCTGGTGCGCAGCACCGGTTTTTTTCGGAACAAGGCGAGAAACATCAAAGGGGCCGCTGAAGTGATTCAAAAGCGTTTTGGTGGTGTCGTCCCCCAGACCATGGAGGACCTCCTTACCCTTCCAGGCGTGGCCCGAAAGACCGCAAACGTCGTTCTTACGAGCGCATTCGGCCTTGTAGAGGGGATCGTGGTGGATACCCATGTCAAGAGGGTGGCCCAACGTCTCGGCCTCACGGAACAAACGGACCCAGTCAAGGTCGAGCGGGACCTCATGGAGATCCTTCCCCGTGAGGATTGGGCGGATTTTTCCTTTCTTCTCGTCACACACGGGAGAAAGATGTGTCAGGCCCGCAAACCCAGATGTGCAGAGTGTCCCGTCCGGAACGAGTGCCGGTACGCCCGTGAGCACGGATTTTCTCCCCGCTGATGCTTGCACGGTAACAGATGATTCTGTATAACGATCAGACCTTGCGCCCGTAGCTCAGTTGGATAGAGCGCCGGACTACGAATCCGTAGGTCGGGGGTTCGAATCCCTCCGGGCGCACCAATGAAGACAAGGGGTTACAGGTTAAGGCCTGTAACCCTCTTTTGTCTGGGAACTGCCCGGAAAGTACTTTTGGCTCTTTGTCATTTCATTTTGACGTAATGGAGCACGATCCGCCGCAGACGCATATCGCTCATCCCCATTATCTGGACGAGCACCATGGCCGCCTGCTCGAAGTGGCATCGAGAATCTGCCCCGTTATCTTCCATGGCCCCCAAGCCCCAGACCCAGACTGATGATATCCCGGCTGTTCATCACTTCCCTCTGTTTCGAGTGGATTGGAGCTCATTAAACTCCAAATCCACTCGAAACGTCGAGGAGCCTCATTTTTCTGGGATGGCGTGGTACATCATGTGGGGCTCCTCGCCGGGGGCTTTCCACCATCGAGGCCGCGCGGACAGTCCGGGATTTCGCGGCGTCCCTTTCCGGATTTCTCCGCTGGATTGAAAAAGTCCATTGAAAATGAGAATAGCCGGCTGTACAAGGCCTCCCTTTCGAACATATCTTCGCACCAGCGCGAATCAATGGTAAAAAAGAAAGGCATTTCACACGTCCGTTTCAAGGGACCCTCAAACAATTCCATACGAGGTATCAAGTCATGATCATCATCATGAAACCCGAAACCGACCCGAACGGGCCGGAGATCCGCCAGATACTTGACTTCCTCCGCCAGTTCCCTGAAATCAAGGCCCGGATATCCGGGGTCCGCGGGGCCATCCGGACCGTGACCGAGATCTATCTCATAGGACCGACCCACAACGTCCCCCAGGAGGCCATCGAGCGGATGCCCGGGGTGGAAAAGGTCGTCAGGATATCGAGCAAGTATCGTCAGATCGGACGCCACGGCGGGCAGCTCGAAGAGATCGGCTTCGAGTACAACGGCGTAATCTTTAATCAGGACAGCTTCCATATCTTCATGGGGCCATGCGCAGTGGACACGCCGGAACACGTGGAGGCCATCTGCCGGAACCTCGAGCGGTGCGGCGTCCGAACGGCCCGGATGGGGGCCTACAAGCCGAGGACGAGCCCTTATGACTTCCAGGGTCACGGAAAGGCATGCCTCCCATGGGTCTTCGAGACCGCAGGGAGGCACGGGATCAAGGTCATCGCCATAGAGGTCCTGAAAGAGGTCCACATCGAGGAGATTGCAGATGCCCTCGAGAAGGCTGGAAACCCCACCGGTGTGATGCTCCAGATCGGGACAAGGAACGCACAGAACTTCGAACTCCTTAAGGCCGTTGGTTCCCAGGACAAATTCCCCGTTCTCTACAAGCGGGGCATGGGGCTCTCCATCGAGGAGGCCTTAAATGCCTGCGAGTACATCGCAAGCGAGGGAAACCGAAACATCGTCTTCTGTCTCCGGGGCGTAAAGACCCGGCTTGGAGATCCCCACCGGAACCTGGTGGACTTCTCCCACGTCTCAGTGGTGAAGCGTCTCACGCGCCTTCCTGTCTGCGTGGATCCGACGCATTCGGTCGGGACCAAGGACCGGGCGACCGACGGCATCCTGGAGATCTTCCACGCGGCAGCCCAGGGTGTGATCACCGGAGCCAACATGATCCTTCTCGAGGTTCATCCCCGGCCCGAACTCGCCCTGTGCGACGGACCCCAGGCCCTTACCATGCCCGAGATCGATCATTTTCTCGCGGACATGGCCATTGTCCGCAAGGCCTACGAGGAGAGAAAGGCCCTTGCGGCTCGGGAACTCTTCCGGCAGTGGCACCCCGGTACAGGGCCTACGGCATAAGGGGGGAAAAACATTATGCGGATACATGGCATCATGCACGTCCCTTTCGAGGGGCTGGGAAACATCGGAAACTGGGCGATGGCAAAGGGACACTCAACAACCCTGACGAGACTTCACGAGGACGAAAGGTTCCCCTCCCCTTTCGAATTCGACTGGCTCGTGGTCATGGGCGGCCCCATGGGCGTCCACGACGAAGGGAAATACCCATGGCTCGCAAAGGAAAAGGCGTTCCTCGGGGAGGTCATCAAGGCCGGCAAGACCGCCATAGGGGTCTGCCTCGGGGCACAGCTCCTCGCCCATGTCCTCGGGGGTCGGGTCGTCAGAAACGCACACAAGGAGATCGGCTGGTTCCCTGTCTCCCTCACGCCGCCTGCATGGAACTCACCCATCTTCGGCCACCTGCCCGCCACCTTCGAGGCCTTCCATTGGCATGGGGATACCTTTTCCATCCCGCCTGGTGCCGTCCATATGGCGTCCTCCGAGGCATGCACCAACCAGGCCTTCTCTTATGAGGACAGGATCTTCGGCCTCCAGTTCCACGTAGAGTACTCCCATGAATCCGTAGCCGACATGCTCAGGAACTGTCCGGACGAACTTCGTGAAGAGGGGGACTACATCCAGAAACCGGACCTGCTGCTTGCCTGCGAAGAGAGATTCGCCCGGCTTCAAAAGATCCTTTTCGAGCTACTCGATGCCATCGAGGAAAGATCCCTGAGCTGAACGGGCGAAGCTTTTTCCCGGACCGGCTCCCGACCCAGCGCAGCCTGATCGCAAGCCGGACACAGATGCAAGGGCACGAGATAGACAAAAGGATCCTGGGCATGGAGGAACCGCTCCTCATCCTCCTGGGGGCAAACCGGCTTTTCAACAGGATCCAATCGGAACAGAGCGCTCTTGCAAGAGAAAGAGACCTCCTTGCCGTCACCGTCGAGAGCAGGGCGGGACCGACTCACAAAACACAGGCGCTGGCGCCCGGCTCCTGGGCCCCACAGACACTCGAGTCCTCATCATGGAAGACAAAGACATGATCCGGGAACTCGCTGCAGAGACCGTCTTCGAACCCGGCCATGTTCCTGAAACAGCGAGAAACGGCGAAAAGGTGCTGGAAAAATATCAGACCGCCTATGGGATGCGGGACACCCTTCGACGCGGTCATCAAGGCCCGTAAATGAGACATGGTGCGGCCCTATCTTTTATTCCCCGATGTCCGGACCCCAGAAAAGCGCCCATGATCCGTGTGGGGAAGAAACATGGCCGCTGTGAGTTTGGCCATGAAATCCCCCCGGACGTTCATTTCGAGATACGTGATCCGCTCCCGAATGCGGGCGAGTTCCTCCCGGACAGTCCTGTCGAGAAGAAACTTTATTGCGCCGGCCAAGGCCGAATTGCCGAGTGGGACAAACCTCTCCAGGGGGATATCGGGGAGCATGCCGATGGTCACGGCGTTTCCTGGGTTTATATAGGAACCAAAGGCCCCTGCCACGTAAAACCGCTCGATCTCGTCAAATTCGATCCCAACGCCCTCGGTTATCACCTCGAGGACCGTGTACATGGCGGCCTTGGACCGTATGAGATTCTTGATGTCGCCCTGGGTGATGAAGACGGGCCTTCCGTCCGCTGTTTCGTCCTCGAAGGCGACCACGTAGGCGGCCTCGCCCAGGATCTTTCTCATGCGGGCAGGGTCCCTGCCCGTGACGAGCCTTCCCGTCGGCTCCACCAGCCCAGCACGAAAAAGGGCTGCAAGGAGGTCGATGATCCCGGATCCGCAGATCCCGCACGGACGTCCTCCGCCGATGGTGGAGTATTGGAGACCCAGGTCTACGGGATCTATCTCCACCTTTTCTATGGCCCCGGGACGGGCCGTGACCCCGCAGGCAAGTATCCCCCCCTCAAGGGCTGGGCCTGCCGCTCCAGCGCAGGCGACGAGAAAGTCCCGGTTTCCGAGGACTACCTCGGCGTTCGTCCCCACGTCCAGAAGGATGGAGATCTCCTCCCTGTCATGCATCCCTGAGGCAACGATCCCGGCAAGGAGGTCTCCGCCGAAATAACTTCCCACATTGGGAAATGCATACACATACGCACCAGAGTGGCAGGGAAGACCGAGTTCACGCGCAGGTACTGGATCCAGGACGTTTACGACCGGAAGATACGGCTCGCGACAGATGTGTGACGGATCGAGCCCGAAAAAGAGGTGGGTCATGGTGGTGTTGCCCGCAAGCGTCACGGCCGTGACCGCCTCCTCGCGGATACCAGCGGACCGGACAAGATCGCGCAAAGCCTCCCGGACCAGGTTCAACACCTCGCTTTGGAGGATCTCGAGCCCGCCCGGACGACCGGCGAACAGGATCCGGTCCAGGATGTCCTCTCCGTGGAGCCTCTGTGGATTCATCCTCGACACGGTCCGGACGACCTCTCCGTTTGCGAGATCCACGAGGGAAAGGACCACAGAGGTGCTCCCCAGATCAATCGCAAGGCCGAAATAGGGGGGCATTTTCCCGCGGGGAGCGAGATCTGCCATCTCCAGGCCGCAGGGGCCGTCCACAAGGAGCACGGAGGCCTGATACCCCCAGGAAGGAAGGGAAGAGAGCATTCTGGCGACACGGAAAGGACACAAGACATCCTCACCAAGGACATTACGCAGGCCTGCCCTAAGCCTTGCCTCGTGTCCCCGGTTGTCGGAAAGGGACGGTGGCGGAAGATCAAGATCAATGACCCGTGAAACCGGTTCCCCCATCACGACATTACAAAAGATCCTGAATCCGTGGGCCTGTGGCAAGGCGGCCTATGGCCATTTGATCGGACATATCCTGGCGCGGAGTTCCCTGGCCGTCATGAAAGGCCCTTTTCCACCAAGGAACGGATCCTCAAACGCAGACCCTGGAGGCGTATAAAGCCCTCTGCATCCGCCTGCCTGTACACGGAATCCTCCTCGAAGGTGGCGAAATCCGGCCGGTACAAGGACCGCTCCGCCCTTCTCCCGGCAACCTGGCAGGCCCCTTTGTACACCTTGACCCGTGCGGTCCCGGTCACTGGGATCTGAGATTCGTCAACGAGCTTCTGGAGAAGCTCGCGCTCCGGCGAGAACCAGAAGCCGTAATAGACCAGCTCGGCATACCGGGGAATAAGGCCGTCCCGGAGATGGACGACCTCGCGGTCGAGGACGAGGGATTCGAGGGCCATGTGGGCACAGCGAAGGATCGTCCCGCCGGGCGTTTCATACACCCCGCGGGACTTCATGCCCACGAACCGGTTCTCCACAATGTCGGCCCGCCCTACCCCATGTTCGGCCCCGATCTCGTTGAGACGTCCAAGGATTTGGGCCGGGGATAGACGCTCTCCGTCCACTGCGACCGGATCCCCACGTTCAAAATCGATCTCAACGTAGCGCGCCTGATCGGGTACTGCCTCTGGGCTTCGGGTCCACATGAACATGTCCTCCGGAGGCTCGGCCCAGGGATCTTCCAGAATCCCTCCCTCATAGCTGATGTGGAGGAGATTGGCGTCCATGCTGTACGGACGGGCCTTGGTGACCGGGACAGGGATCCCGTGTCTCTCGGCAAAGTCGATGAGCCTTTGGCGGGAGGTGAGATCCCAGACCCTCCAGGGCGCAATGATGGCAAGCTGGGGGTTGATGGACATGTATGTGAGCTCGAAACGCACCTGGTCGTTCCCCTTGCCGGTCGCCCCATGTGAAACGGCGTCGGCCCCGGTCTCTTCCGCCACCCGGACCTGTTCCTTGGCGATAAGGGGCCTGGCGATGGAGGTGCCAAGGAGATAGCGCCCCTCATAAACGGCGTTTGCTCGAAACATAGGAAATACGTAGTCCCTGACGAACTCCTCGCGGAGGTCGCGGATCACGACCTCCGAGGCCCCTGTCTCCAGGGCCTTTTTCCGCACGGCATCCCAGTCCTCTTTTTGTCCGATGTCTGCGGAAAAGGCGACCACCGGGCACGAATATGTCTCCTGGAGCCATTTGAGTATCACTGAGGTATCGAGCCCGCCGGAATAGGCGAGGACGATCTTTTTGGGGCGAACCGTCTCTGTCATGCATCGTCTCCTGATCCACTTTTCCCAAGAGGGCCGAGCCCGAGGACCCATTCGAGAAGGGCCTTTCCAAGGTGCATCTTGTTCTCGGCCTGGTCCCATGCCACGGAAAGCGGCCCCTCAAGGACCTCGTCCGTGATCTCCTCCCCGCGGTGGGCCGGAAGGCAGTGGAGGACGATTGCGTCGGGCCTCGCGTGGGCCATGAGCTCGGCATTTAGCTGGTAGGAAGAAAAGACGCGCCTTCGGGCCTTGGCCTCCTCCTCCTGGCCCATGCTCGCCCAGACATCCGTATTGACCACGTCTGCTCCGCTCACGGCCTGGACCGGGTCATCGGTCACCACGATGTCCGAGGCCGAATTCCTCAGGGCGGCATCGAGGATGGCGGAGGCAGGGCCGTACCCGGGCGGGCAGGCGAGTCTCAGTGTAAACCCGAAGATCGCCGCGGCCTGTATCCAGGAATGGGCCATGTTGTTCCCATCCCCCACCCAGGCGACTGTGAGACGCCCCATGTCATCCCCTTTCCTCTCCATGACGGTCATGAGATCCGAGAGGATCTGGCATGGATGATAGAGGTCGGTAAGTCCGTTGATGACCGGGATGGAGGACCAGCGGGCGAGTTCCTCCACCACCTCCTGGCCGAAGGTCCGGACCACCAGGCAGTCGAGATACCGGGAAAGGACGCGGGCCGTGTCCGAAAGGGGCTCGCCACGGCGGAGCTGGAGGTCCCGGCTCGGCATGAAGCTCACGCTCCCGCCGAGCTGGAACATGGCCGCCTCAAAGGAAATGCGGGTTCGCGTAGAAGGCTTCTCGAAGAGGAGGCCGAGGATCTTTCCCGCCGCTGGCGCGTGGGGAATGCCTGCGATCCTCTTTTCCTTGAGTTCGACGGCGCGGCGAAGGAGGGCGAGGATCTCTTCCCGCGAGAGGTCAGAGACCGCAAGAAAGTGCCTGGGTTTCTTTGAGGACATGCATAAGCCTGGTGATGAGGACATCTATCTCTTCCTTGGTTATGATGAGTGGTGGGACGAGTCTCAGGACCTTTCCGTGCCCGAGGAGGGCGAGAACGCCTCGCTCAAGAAGCCTGTTTGCCAGATCAGGTCGAGGGGCCTTCAATTCCATGGCCTGGATGAGGCCCCGGCCCCGGACCTCGCTGACGAGTTCCGGGAATCGGCCCGCGACCTCATCGAGGCGCGAGCGGAGATACGCCCCTGTCTCCCGGACCTTTGCGAGAAAGTCCCCGGAAGAGACGATCTCAAGGACGACCCTGGCTGCGGCGCACGAGACCGGATTTCCCCCGAAGGTGGAGGCATGGCTCCCAGGTGGCAGATGGGACATGATATCCCTCCGAGCGAGCATGGCGCCGATGGGAAGGCCGTTTCCGAGGGCCTTTGCAATGCACATGACATCCGGGACCACCGGAGTCTGCTCATAGGCAAAGAGGGTCCCGGTCCTTCCGATCCCCGCCTGGACCTCGTCAAAGACGAGGAGGATCCCCCGCTCGTCACATATCCGCCGGGCCGCAAGGAGAAAGGCGTCATCGAGGGGTCTCACCCCGCCCTCCCCCTGGATGGGTTCAAGCAAGACGGCCGCGGTCCGCCTGGAGATCGCGCCTTCAAGGGCCTGGACGTCGTTTGCCGGGACATGGAGAAATCCCGCAGGCATGGGCTCGAAACCAGCATGATAGACAGGCTGACCCGTGGCGGCGAGGGCCCCGAGGGTACGGCCGTGAAAAGAGCCGATGAGGGAGACCACCTCGAAGCAATCGGGTCCGTGCCGGTCGTGTCCGTGGCGCCTGGCAAGCTTGATGGCAGCCTCCATGGCCTCGGCACCCGAGTTGCAGAAAAATACCTGGTCCGCAAAACTTTTTGATGTAAGCAGCTCGGCGACCTCCATCTGGGGCCTTGTCCAGTAGAGGTTCGAGACATGGACGAGCTCCACGATCTGGCGGATGGCCGCCTCGGTGACTGCAGGGTGACAGTGGCCCAGGCTACAAACGGCGATACCAGCGGCAAAGTCCAGGTACTCCTTGCCGTTCTCGTCAAAAAGCCGGCATCCCGAGCCGGCAACAAAGGTCACGGGAAAACGGGTGTAGGTATTAGCAATCGCTGGATGCATGATTCACTCCCCGACGATCTCGGTGCCGACCCCGGCATCGGTGAAAAGTTCGAGGAGTATGGCGTGCGCCCGGCGCCCGTCCACGACGTGGGCCTTGGAGACACCACCCTCCACGGCCTTGAGGCAGGCCTTGAGCTTGGGGAGCATGCCGCCCCGGGCCGTGCCGTCCTCGATCGCGCGCCTGACTGCTGCCACGTCCATGCTCGGGATGAGTTCCGAGGTCCCGTCATCCCCTGTCCGCATGACACCGGGGACGTCCGTGAGGAGAATGAGCCGCTCGGCCTTGATCTCGGCTGCAATGGCCCCTGCAACCAGGTCGGCGTTTATATTGTAGGCCATACCATCCGGACCCACGCCCACAGGCGCGATCACCGGAACAAAGCCGGCCGACTCGAGCGCCCTGAGGACCGGTGAATTCACCCTTCCCACCCGCCCTACACGTCCGATGTCGATGATCTCTGGAGGACGTTCATCCCCAGCATACTTGTAGATCTTCATCTGCTCGGCCTGGATGAGGTCCCCGTCCCTGCCGGAGAGCCCGACGGCCCGGCCCCCGTGGCGATTGACAAGACCCACGATCTCCTTGTTGACAGTGCCCACAAGGACCATCTCGACGACGTTCATGGTTTCGGAGTCGGTCACCCTCTGCCCTTCGACAAAGGTGGGATGGATCCCCATCCGCTCCATGGTCCTCGAGATCTGAGGGCCTCCTCCGTGCACAATGACCGGGTGGATTCCCACATACTTCATGAGGACGATGTCCTGGGCAAAGGAGTTCTTGAGGGATTCGTCCACCATGGCGTGCCCCCCATACTTGATCACGACCGTCTTTCCGGAAAAGCGTTGAATATACGGCAGGGCCTCAACAAGTATGGTGGCCTTGGATACATCCTGTCCCATTGCGTCTCCTTACCGACCTGAATCCGTAAGCCGACGTCCGGGATGTTTGTGGAGTGAGGCGCCCATGGACGGGCGCCGTCGGCAAATCCGCCCCCATGGAAGTGGGCTATTTGCCGCACGGAACAAACACCCCGTATGTCGGCTTGTTATGAAAAATCGCAAGGTTGAATGCATATCTCACGGATTCAGGTCAGAGTATGAACCTGCTGAGATCCTCGTCGGTCACAATGTCCGCGAGCCTCTCCCGCACATACTCCGCTGTGACACGGACCTCCTTCGGGGCAACGTCCGGGGCCTCGAAAGAGATCTCCTCAAGGAGCTTTTCCATGACTGTGTGCAGACGCCGCGCCCCGATGTTCTCCATCCTTTCGTTCACCTCGGATGAGATTCGGGCGATCTCGGAGATGGCATCCCGCTCGAAGACGAGCCTGATGCCCTCGGTCGCGAGAAGGGCCTCGTACTGGGTGACGAGGGCGTTTTCCGGCTCAGTGAGAATACGAAAGAAGTCCTCCTCCGTGAGGGGGTCGAGCTCGACACGGATGGGAAAACGCCCCTGGAGCTCGGGCAGGAGATCAGATGGCTTGGAGACGTGAAAGGCGCCGCTTGCGATGAAAAGTATGTGATCGGTCCGGACGATCCCGTACTTCGTGTGGACCGAAGTCCCTTCCACGATGGGAAGGAGGTCCCTCTGCACCCCTTCCCGAGAGACGTCCGGACCCCTTCCACCACCCTCCTTGGCGGCTATCTTGTCGATCTCGTCGAGGAAGATGATGCCGGTCTGCTCCACCCGGGCGACAGCGAGCTCCACGACCCTTTCCATGTCGATGAGCTTGCCTGCGGCCTCCTGCTCGAGGATCTTCATGGCCTCCGGGACCTTCACCTTCCTCCTCTTCCTCTTGCCGGGGAATATGCTCGAAAGCATGTCCTGGAGGTTCGTCTGGAGGTCCTCCATCCCGGCGGCCACAAGGACCTCGGGCATGGGGGTCTGGGCGCGCGGGCTCACCTCGAGTTCCACGTAGCGGTCTTCGAGCTTCCCTTCCTTGAGCATCTCCCGGAACCTCTTCCGGGTCCTGCTTTGTTGCTCGGCCTCCTCGCCGGCAGGAAGGGGAAGAAGGAGGTCGAGGAGCTGGTCCTCGGCCTGGATCCTGGCCTTGGCAAGGACCTTTTCCCTTTCCTCTGACTTCACCATATCCACGGCCAGATGGGTGAGGTCCCGGATCATGGACTCCACGTCCCGCCCCACATACCCCACCTCGGTGAACTTGGATGCCTCGATCTTGAGAAAAGGGGAATGGGCGAGCCTCGAGAGTCGGCGGGCGATCTCGGTCTTTCCCACTCCGGTCGGGCCGATCATGATGATGTTCTTTGGGGCGATCTCGTCCCTCAGGTGTTCAGGGACCTGCTGGCGGCGCCACCTGTTTCGAAGGGCGATGGCAACAGAACGCTTGGCCCGCGCCTGCCCGATGACGTATTTGTCGAGTTCGGCCACGATCTGCCGTGGCGACAGGGTCTTGAGACCGTTTCCGTTCACCGGCTATTCTTCCTCCAGACGTTCCACGACGATGTTTTCATTGGTGTAGATGCAGATGGAGGCGGCGACCCGAAGGGCCTCTCCGCAGATCTCGGCGGCCGGAAGATCCGTGCGGGAGACGAGGGCACGGGCCGCGGCAAGGGCGTAAGGCCCGCCGGAACCGATGGCGATGAGCCCATCGTCCGGCTCGATCACGTCCCCGGAACCGGAAACCAGGAGAGAATGCTCCCGGTCGGCCGCAATGAGCATGGCCTCGAGGCGCCGGAGCATCCTGTCCGTCCTCCAGTCCTTGGCGAGCTCCACCACGGCCCTGACGAGATTTCCCTTGTACTGATCGATCTTCTTTTCGAGCCTTTCATAAAGGGTCATGGCGTCCGCGGCCGAACCGGCAAAACCCGTAAGTACCTTTCCGCCATGGAGCCTTCTGATCTTGTTTGCCTGATGCTTGAAGACCGTTGTCCCCACTGTAACCTGTCCGTCGCCTGCCATGGCGACCTCGCCCCCCCGCCGAACGCAGAGAACGGTCGTCCCTTTCATGACGTCCTGGGCCATCCTACTCCTCCTTTTGTCCTCCGTCGGCAGGCCCCTGCGAAGGGACCGATCCGGCGCGCGGGTGGGCCTTTCCGTACACCTCGGCGAGCCTGCTCCATTCGAGATGGGTATATCTCTGCGTGGTCGCAAGGCTCGCGTGGCCGAGCATCTCCTGGATGGAACGGAGATCCGCCCCTGACTCGAGGAGATGGGTCGCCATGGAATGGCGAAAGGTATGAGGGGTGGCGGGCGGCACAATGCCGGTCTCCCGCCTTCGACGGAGAACGAGCCTCTCAACACTCCGGGGAGTGAGGCGAAATCCGCGCCGGTTCAGGAAGAGGGCTGGCTCTTCCGTGCGCTTCATCCGTTCGAGAAGGGCCGACCTTGCCGGAAGGTATGCACACAGGGCATCCTTTGCCTTGCTTCCGAACGGCACCAGCCTTTCCTTTCCTCCCTTCCCCCTGACATGCAGGATTTCGGGCGAGAGACAGACGGAGACAAGGTCCAACCCGCAGAGCTCGCTTACCCGCACCCCGGAGCTATAAAGGAACTCGAGAATCGCCCGGTCCCGAAGGGAAAGAAAACCATCAGGACACGGTGTCTCCACAAGGGCGACCGCATCGTCCACGGAGAGATAGGCCGGCAGGGGCCGCCCGGCCTTGGGCGCCCTGATGGACTCGGCTGGACTCTGATGTGTGAGGCCCTTTCTGACGAGATACCGAAAAAAACTCCGGGCAGCGGCGAGCCTTCGGGACACGGTGGACAACCCGGATCCCGAACGCCTGAGCCCGGCCAGCCACGACCGGATCTCGCGGGAGGACGCCGATCTCAGAAGGCGGCCCTCGCCCATGAAACCGTAAAGCCCCATGAGATCCCGCCTGTAGGCCTCAACCGTGTGGGGAGAGGCGTTCTTTTCGATTGCCAGGCTTTGGAGAAAGGCCGCAAGATCCGGATCCATGGCTGGGACATACCCCTGTAAGCACGAGGTAAAGGGAAATAACTACCACAGCAGAGGCGAAATGCAACCTCTCAATGTGACCTGAATCCGTGGGCCGGCGACCGGGGCGTTTGCTCCGTGCGCCCACCTGTCGGCAGACAAGGCAAACAGCCCCAGGCTACCTTGAAAAGTCAGGTTTTTTGTTCGAAGACAAGGCTATTTCGAATCCTTAGGCCAGTTCTTGATATAGAGATCCCGCTGGGGAAAGGGGATGGAGATCCCGTGCTTGCGGAATGCCTCATCTATGGCGTAGCGGATCTCGCTCGACACAGTGAGCCTCTTGTCCACCTGCCGGATGTAAAAATTAAGGTCGAAGTTGATAGAACTATCCGCGAAATCCTTGAGCCAGACCACAGGATTGGGAAAAGAGCCGTCCTTCACCACCTCAGGATGGGACATGGCAACATCAAAAAGGACCTTGCGAACGAGTTCAAGGTCGCTTCCGTAGGCCACTCCTATGATGATATGGACCCGTCCCTCGGGAACGTCGAACATCCAGTTGGTCACCTGGTTCGAAAGAAGTTCCGAGTTGGGTACGATCACATCCGCCCGGTCGAACGTGGTGATGACCGTGGATCTCACCCGGATCTTCTTGACATAGCCTTCCGTCGACCCTATGACAACCCAGTCCCCCCTCTTGATAGGTCTTTCAAAAAGGAGGATGAGCCCGGATACGAAATTGTTCACGATGTTCTGGAGTCCGAAACCGATGCCGACTGAGAGGGCGCCCGCGATGATGGCGAGCTTCGAGAGATCAAATCCGGCAAGGGAAAGGGCGAATACGGCAGCGAGGACAAATCCCGCATAACCTGCGATGGTGACCACGGCCTCCAGGGCGCCTGGCTCGTATTTGGAGCCGTCAAGCCATTTCGTTTCGAGCTGCCTTTTTATCCATCGGGCAAGAAACCAAAGCACGAGAAAACCTATGATCCCAAGGAGGATTCGAAATGGAATGACGCGGAAGGCCCCAAGAGGAAAACCCTGGAAAAGCAAGGACGAAAAGTATCTGAACCCCTTTCCTGTGGGGCTCCATATCCAGAACAGGGCAAAAACGGCACAAAAGATGAAAAGGGTCTGGACAAAGATACGGAGAAAAAGAAAACTCAGCATTCTCGATCCCTGTTCCACCCCGATGGATCTCCTGATCCGCTCCTGCCACGGCTCCCATCCTTCGACCACCCCAGTCAAAAACCTGACTACGAGTTTATTACCTATGAGCAACAAGGCACAGACGACACCCGTAGCGACCAGCCCCATGAGAATGAACCACGTCAGATTCCGATAGCCCACTCCTCCTGCCCCGAGGAACAGGATCGCCAAGGCGAAGGCTGCCCGCCTGACATATACTGTCCTTTCTTCCCACCCCATAACTGCCAGGATCCGAAGGGTGAGGACATACACCCCGAGGACGACCGCATACAGCATGACCACGTCATATGCCCCGCTGAAGGGATAGGGGAAAAGGCCCCTGTCGATCAGGTAATCGCCCGCGGCGCCGAGGAGAAAAAGGACGATGACGATCTCAGCGAGGATGAAGACACTGCGGGGGATGGGTCTCTTGGGAAACAAAACAGGGGGGAAAGGGCCGACCGGAAGCAAAAGGGGCTTCGCGATCATCCTGACAAGAAAAAGGCAGAAGACCGCAAACAGAGCCGCCCCGGCCGGGCTCTCCCATGCAGCCGGCGCGCCCCCTTTGCCCGTGGACATGCACAGGAAAACCGCGGAGCATCCGGCAAATACCGGGAGGTGGGCCAAAAAAGATAAACGGAATACCCTTAGTACGGCGTGCAGCCGCCGCCCTTTATCCTCCTGAAAAGGGACGAGGATTCTTCGGCGACGAAAGGCTGCATAGACGCCGCCCGCTCCGACGGCTGCAAGTACGACAAGCCAGTGACGGAGATCCAGGTCCTGAAGGCCGCTTCCGTCCCCGATCTTCCGGATGAACCCCGGAATCTGATCCCGAGCCCGAAACACGTCCTCAGCAAGGGAAAAGACATCTGCCTCCCTGGCCCAAAGGAGCCTGGCCGTCAGGGCCTGACGTGAACGATCGAGAGCCTCGGCAAGACTCCGTGCCTGGCCGAGAAGAAACCTGCACTGACTGAGCTGGGCTTCATAAGCAGATTTTTCTTTCAGGAGGGCCTTTCGCTGTCGTGCGATCTCCGGCAGCTCGCCGGGGACCACCGGCCCAAGGGAATCCAGGCCGAGTGTGACCTGGTCTATGGACTCCGTCGTCTTTTTGATGCACTCCTCTGCCTTGATCTGAATGGCCTTGAGATCGGCAAGAACGGCCTCCATTTTCTCCAGATCGAAACCGTCGCGTGAATAACTTCTCTCGATCCCTTCGAGCCTGATAATCTCCTCGCCTGGATGAAAATCAGGGGCCTTGGCCGATTCCTGCGACAAGGCCCAGGCAGGCTGGAATACAAGGGAAAGAAGGATCACCGCGAGGAGGAATCGAATGCATCTTTCGCTCGGGATTCCGGAAAAATGGACGCAAAAGGTCATTATCCTAAATAAGGCAGCTATCAGCTATTGGCTATCAGTTATAAGCAAAGGCGCTGGGGGCACATATAGGATTTGAAATTTATTCCGTTCGGCTGTGTAGTGCATAAGTTGGGATCATGGATCAAATGAGGTCACACACAAATTTGATGGTCCCATAAAAAGTCGAAAATCCCAATTCGGCGTCATTCCGGCGGAGGCCGGAATCCAGTGTTTNNGGCATGACGAGTCTGGGACTTTTTACGAGAGCATCAAATTTATGGCATCATCCATCCTTTTTTGCAGTGCATTCTTCAATAGTATCGATGATGTCTCGCGCGAGTTCAACAGCCGGATCTGCGGCATCGGACGCTGACCTCTCACTGTCACCGGCCAGACGGACTTCAGGGGCCAACGGGATGCTACCGAGAAAAGGCACGCCCATCTCCTCCGCAAGGGCCTTTCCTCCCCCTCTCCCGAAGAGGTCGTGGACCTGGCCGCATCCTGGGCACCGGAAACCGCTCATGTTCTCCACAACCCCAAGAACGGGGTTTCCAAGCTTTTCGCAAAAAGTGATGGAACGCCTCACATCGTCCACAGCCACGGCCTGTGGGGTGGTGACGATGACGGCCCCGGCATCGGATCCAAGTATCTGAAGGACGGAGAGGGGTTCGTCTCCCGTACCCGGAGGACAGTCCACCACGAGATAATCCAGGTCCCCCCAATCCACGTCTTCGAGGAACTGCTTAATGAGGTTCATCTTGATGGGACCGCGCCAGATGACCGCCTCCTTGGCGTCAGGGAGAAGAAATCCAAGGGACATGACGGAGAGACGATCCTCGATAGGAACGGGGATGATGGCATCTCCCTTGAGTTCCGCCTTTTTCCCAACGGCGCCGAGGATCCTTGGAAGACTCGGACCGTGGAAATCCACATCGAGAAGCCCCACAGAACGGCCGCGATGGGCAAGACCGCGGGCGATCGTCGCGGCCACGGTGCTTTTCCCCACCCCGCCCTTTCCGGACATGACGACTATCTTGGAACGGATGCGAGCCAGCCGGGCGTTCACGGCCTCTTCCTGGCGGGACGGACAGCTGGCTGCAGAACATGACTTGCAGGATGCGCCGGACTGTCCGGAAGGGCAGGAGGAACCTCCTCCTCCCTCCGATGTCTCTTTTTCCTTGTCTTTTTTCCTGAATAAGGCCATGTGCGTCTCCTTTCTGAACAAGGCTCCATCAATACATGAAAGTTGCAAACAGGATAACAGGGCATGCCGATAACACAGAATACCTCTGGCTATCAGGATGGCCCGCATAATACCCCCCGTTTACGTAATTGGCCAGCCAGAGATTTTTTTGGCACCAAGAAAATTTGGTGCGACTTAGTGAAAAGTTCTCGGCCCCATGGGACACGAATGAGAGAGGTCCGATGGAGGATTAAAGAAACGGCACAGCGCGCCTCCAAAAGGAGGGCTGTTCCTCGCCCGCATTCACCTCAGCGGCATAGGTCCCCTTCTCGATTCCCTGAAGGAGAGATCGGGCGTTCATCGCGGCCTTGGTCTCTGGATAGAGGTCGAGGACGGTCTCGAGGCGATTGGCCGCCTGGAGGTATTGGCCTGTCCTTATATACCACGTGGCTACCACGATCTCGCTCTCTGCAAGACGCTCCCGGGCCTCACGGATCATCCTCCTGGCCTGGAAGGTGTAGGGGCTGTCCGGATACTGCCTGAGAAGACGCTCTGAGATCTCGATGACCTTGCGTGTTGCTGTCTGATCGCGGTCCGGCGAGTCCATGAGCAGGTAATAACTCATGGCCTGCTGGAAGATCACGTAGGGAATGGCCTCGTTGGTCGGGTGGGTCTTTTCGAACTCCTGGTAGAGGGGAATCGCCTCCTCGTACAGCCCGTCGTAAAACTTGCAGTCTGCAAGTCGAAGCTGGGCAAGGACGGCATATGGACTGAACGGATACCGGTCTCGGACCTTCTGAAACTGTTCCTCGGCAAGGAGATAGCGCCCTCGTTCGAAGTTTGCCATGGCCTTGCTGGAGAGGAGGACCTCGTCCTGCTCGCCTTCTGATCCTCCGGACCGGAACCATGAGAAAAATCCCCCGCCTTTGGATGCCGCATCCGTACCGGTGTGTTTTGCGCACCCAGTCATCAGAAGGCCCCAAAAGAGAATGATGGCGAAAAAAGGGGGCATGACCCTTGAGGATCGCATTTTTTGGACAGACATGTTCATGAAAGGGTGGAAAGATAGTTCTCGGCTGAGTACGCGGCAATAGCCCCGTCAGCGGTTGCGGTCACGATCTGGCGAAGCATCTTGGATCGGCAGTCCCCTGCGGCGAAGATTCCGGGGACGGACGCCCTCATCTGCTCGTCGGTTATTACAAACCCACGCTCATCCTTACGGATGTCGTTTCCGAGAAAACCCGTGTTGGGAGACATGCCGATGAAAACAAAGACCCCCTGGACATCGAGACGCGACAACGCCCCGGTCTTGACGTTTTTGGTCACTACCCCCTCGACCCCGGCACCGCCTTCGATCCGTTCCACGATCGTGTCCCAGACAGGCTCTATCTTGGGATGGGATAGGGCCTGATCCTGAAGGATCTTGGATGCCCTCAGGGTGTCACGGCGATGGACAAGATAGATTTTCTTTACAAAGGCGGTCAGGAAAAGGGACTCCTGGACGGCGCTGTCCCCTCCGCCTACGACCACGACCTCCTGATCCCTGTAAAAGGGTCCGTCACATGTGGCGCAATAGGATACCCCTTTGCCGATGAACTCCTCTTCGCCTGGGACGCCGAGTCGGCGGTAATGGGCTCCGGTCGCGATGACCACGGCACGGGCCGAGAACACTTCACCGCCGGCCAGATGAATGGTAATGTCGCCGCTTTTTTGGAGAAGGATGGATTCGACCTCGCCGTTTTTTTCCCGGATGGCGAATTTCTTCACCTGTTCGGAAATCCTTTCGGCCAGATCCGGCCCGGTTATCCCATCGGGGAAACCTGGGTAGTTTTCCACCCGGTCCGTAAGGAGGACCTGTCCACCCGGGCTCAGTTTTTCAAGGACGAGGACATCAAGGCCGGCTCGCGCCGCATAGAGCGCAGATGTCAGGCCAGCCGGGCCTGCCCCGACGATGATGAGCTCAGTCGTCCTTGACAAGGTGGTTTCGGATCAGGAAACGGCCTTCTTGAGTGCTGCGTCGATCATGGCCTTGCCAACCGCACCCGTAATCTGGTCCATGACCTTGCCGTTGTTGAAGAGGATAAGGGTGGGAATCGCCCGAATGCCGTACTTACCGGGTGTTGCGGGGTTTTCGTCCACGTTCATCTTGGCGATCTTCGCCTTGCCGTCATACTCTTCGGCGAGTTCGTCGATGACAGGTGCGATGGCACGGCAGGGTCCGCACCACGCGGCCCAAAAATCCACGAGGACCGGTTGAGCGGACTTCAAGACCTCGGCGTCGAATGTTGCATCGGTCACGTGAAGCACTTTGTCGGCAGCCATGATTTCTCCTTCATCATTTTAGGATTAAATAATGTGAAAATGTAGGCGAGGGGAAGAGGGCTGTCAAGAAAAGATAGACCATCACCAGTGCCCCACAAAGCTGAACCCCGGCACTGATCCCGCTGAAAAAACCGATTCTCACGGCGTTGCTTCAATTTTCCAGTCCATGCGGCGTACGCTAATTACGCCTCATTCCTGAAAAATTTCGCGCCTTGCCATCGAACAAAAATCCGATTTTTTTCGGCTCTTCGTCATTTCGTGTGGAATTTGATCGGTTTCCAGCGCGCAGTTGCATACCGCCTCGTCATTCCGGCGGAGGCCGGAATCCAGTATAGAACGTGAATTATGAAGCCGTGCGTCTATCTTCCGGCCGGCCGCAGAAACGGAACCCTGTATGTG
>DIFG01000041.1 GCA_002419025.1 Deltaproteobacteria bacterium UBA5754
CAATATGTTCTGGATGCCGGATCAAGTCCGGCATGACGAGTCCGGCATTTTTTACGAGACCATCAACTTATTAACCCAAATTATCCATTGAAAGTGCGGTGGAAAGAAAAAGAAAGTGGACCAGAACCCATGATAAGAAAAACACGTAGGTCACCCGATTCCACAAAAGGTGTCCCCTCTGGCCTGACCGGCGCCTCCATCGAAAATGCCATGAAGCAGGCGGGACGACCGCTCTTTCTTCGTGAGATCGTGAAGCTTTCCGGGGCCTCGGCCCGGGAACGGGCACAGGTCAGGGATCTCGTCCAGGATCTGGTCGAGGCGGGCAGACTCGTCCTCCTCAAGGAGGACCGTTACGGCCTTGCAGACGAGATGCATCTCGTCACCGGCAGGCTCACGGTCCATCCGGACGGGTTTGCTTTTCTCGTACGTGAAAAGGGGGAGGGGCCTGACGTCTTCATCCCGGCCAAGGGGCTCAAGGGGGCTGTCCACAAGGACAGGGTGGTCGTCAGGCTTGAGGAGCGCAGGGGACGGCGCCTGGAGGGATCTGTCCTTCGTATCCTCGAACGGGGAAACAGGAGGGTCGTAGGCACGTTTCGCAGGGGCAAAAACGTCTCCTTTGTGATTCCCGAGGACGATCGGCTCCTCTTCGAGGTGATCATCCCCCGAAAGGCCGCCCTCCGGGCACAGGACGGCATGGTCGTAGTGGCCGAGATCGACGAATACGCCAAGGAAGGGAAGGCCCCGGAAGGGAGGATCGTTGAAATCCTCGGCGATCCGGAAGATATGGATGTCCAGGCGCGGATCGTGGCCTTTAGGCACGACCTGCCGAGCGTTTTCCCCGACGAGGCCGTGTCGGAGGCCGAGGCCCTGCCCTCCGGGGTGAAAGAAGAAGATCTGGCCGGACGAAAGGATCTTCGGGATCTCGCCCTTGTCACCATCGACGGAGAAAACGCCCGGGATTTCGACGACGCCGTCCATGTGAAAAAGACCCGAACGGGGTACGTCCTCACGGTTGCCATCGCGGACGTGAGCCATTACGTGCGGGAGGACACCCCCCTCGATATTTCAGCGAGGGAACGGGGTACGAGCGTCTATTTTCCAGGATCCGTCATCCCCATGCTCCCCGAGGCCATCTCGAACCATCTCTGCAGCCTGGTTCCGGAAGAGGACCGGCTCGCAGTCGCGGTCACCATTTCATATGATAGGGCCGGAGCCATTAGAAGCACGGGGTTTCATCCTGCAGTCATTCGAAGCCACAGGCGCTTCACCTACGACGAGGTCTCGCGCATACTCTCAGGTGACCTCTCTCCCCTGAAAGAAGGGGAACATGGCCTTGCCGATGCCCTACTCGTCATGGAGGAACTTGCCCGCTTACTCATGGCCCGGCGCAGGGAACGGGGGAGCGTGGATTTCGATCTCCCCGAGTCCTATCTCGTCCTGGGCCTGCGCGGAAAGGTCGAGGAGATCGTCCGCCGGGAGCGAAACATCTCCCATCAGCTCATCGAGGAGTTCATGATCGCGGCAAACGAGGCAGTGGCCGATCGCCTTTTTTCCCGCAAGATCCCCACCCTTTACCGGACCCACGGGGAACCCGATCGGCAAAAGATCCACGATTTTGTCGGATTTGCCCGCACCCTCGGGCTCGATATCGCCATTCCCGAGGAAATCACTCCAAGGTGGTGTCAGGAGGTGCTCGCCACGGCGACACGCGCAGATCTCGATTACGTGATCAACGTCGTGCTCCTGAGGTCCATGCAGCAGGCCGTCTATTCACCGGAGAACACGGGCCACTTCGGGCTCGCCTCTCCGGCCTATCTCCACTTCACATCCCCCATTCGGCGATATCCCGATCTCATCGTCCATCGGATCCTGAAGGCGAACGCGCGAAGGACCCTCAAACATCCGCTTTATGCGGAGGAGGCCTTGATGTACCTGGGTGGGGAGTGTTCGAAAAAGGAACGAAATGCCATGGAGGCGGAGCGTGAGATGGTCGAGCGCCTCAAGGTCCGGTTCATGAAGGATAGGATCGGAGAGACCTTCGAGGGGATTATCTCCGGAGTGGCTTCCTTCGGTTTTTTTGTAGAATTGCGGGAGATCTTCATCGAGGGCGCGGTTCGGCTCGTGGATCTCGCGGATGACTATTACAGACTTGATCAGGCACGTCACCGTCTGGTAGGAGAACGAACCCGTCGCGTCTTTCAGATCGGAGACACAGTCACCGTGCGGGTGAAGGGGGTG
This sequence comes from Deltaproteobacteria bacterium UBA5754, assembly GCA_002419025.1. Lineage (GTDB taxonomy): Bacteria > Desulfobacterota > Dissulfuribacteria > Dissulfuribacterales > UBA5754 > UBA5754. The sequence goes on from DIFG01000041.1 coordinate 2,239, forward strand.
AACATCTCCCGCCGTCACATCAACTTTGAGGTTGTGGAGGGTTAGTCCATGCCTGTCCCCGCCCAGGTGTCACGGCGTATCGAGCGGCTCCGCGAGGAGATCATGCACCACAACTATCTCTATTACGTCATGGATTCTCCGATCATCAGCGACGCGGACTACGACGCCCTTATGCGTGAACTGCGGGACCTGGAGGCCCAATATCCAGAGGCCGTCACCCCGGATTCCCCGACCCAGCGCGTGGGCGCCCCGCCGGCCGAGAAATTCGGAACGATTCCACACATCATCCCCATGCTCAGTATTGACGACGCCTTCAGCGAGGCCGAGATCAGGGAGTTCGACGCCCGAGTGAGGAGGCTTGCCGGGACCCCAGGCCCGATCGCCTATACCGTTGAACCCAAGATGGACGGGCTCGCCGTGGAGATCATCTATGAGAAAGGAGTCCTTGTCTCGGGATCGACTCGGGGTGACGGGTACACGGGCGAGGACATCACGAACAATATTCGGACCATCCGTTCCATCCCCTTAAGGCTTCGTGCCTTCGATAGCCCTGTCCCTGCGAGGCTCGTCGTCCGGGGCGAGGTCTATATATCAAAGAAGGGCTTTGAGGACCTGAATGCCCGGCGCATCCGGTCCGGCGAACCCCTGTTTGCAAATCCCCGAAACGCAGCGGCCGGCTCGGTCAGGCAGCTCGATCCCTCTGTAACGGCTGCGCGTCCTCTTGATTTCTTCGCCTATGGAGTCGCCGAGGCCGACGGCATTCCCTTCCGCTTCCAGCACGAGGTCCTTAAGGCCCTCAAGAACTGGGGGATCCCGATCAACCCGCTGGCGCGCACGGTTTCAGGAATAGACGCTGCAATTGATGCGTGCCGGGAGATTTCGCAGGCCCGGGATGGTCTTGATTACGAGATCGACGGGGTCGTTATCAAGGTGGACGACCTTTCCCTTCAGGAACGCCTGGGAACTAAGGCCCGAAGCCCTCGATGGGTGATCGCGTACAAGTTTGAGGCGCCCCAGGCAGTAACGCGGGTTCGGGAGATCGTCCTTTCGATCGGACGCACCGGGGCCATCACCCCCATCGCCGTCATGGATCCGGTGAAGGTGGGAGGTGTGACCGTGAGTCGGGCCACCCTTCACAACGAGGACGAGATCCGAAAAAAGGACGTCCGCGTAGGGGATTGGGTCATGATTCGAAGGGCTGGTGACGTGATACCCGAAGTGGTCAGGGTCCTCCCTGAGCGGAGGACCGGAAACGAGATCCCGTTCGTGATGCCACATGCGTGCCCCATATGCGGCTCGACCCTTGTCCGCAAACCTGACGAGGCGGTCTGGCGCTGCCCTAACCCGGAGTGTTTTCCGAGGCTCGTCCGCCAGATCACCCATTTCGCGGGAAAGAGCGCCATGGACATAGACGGACTTGGCCAAAAGGTCGCAGAGCAGCTCATCAGCGCCGGGCTCGTCCGGGACGTGGCTGACCTCTATCACCTCTCCATGAGCGATCTCCTCTCCCTTGAAAGATTTGCGGAAAAGTCCGCCCAAAATCTCCTTTCCTCCATAGAATCCAGTAAAAAGAGGTCTCTTTCCCGGTTAGTATTCGCCCTTGGCATTCCTCATGTCGGGAGTGTCACCGCCCAGAATCTTGCGCAGAGGTTCGGCTCCATCGATGCCATTCTCAATGCATCGAAAGAGGATCTCCTCCAGGTGGAGGGGATCGGGCCGGAGGTGGCAGAGAGCATCACCGCCTGGGCCGCGGATCCCCACAACCGGGATCTCGTCCGAAGGCTCCACTCCGTTGGGATCGACCCCAGGGAAGAACGGAAACAGGACCTTCCACTTGCAGGCAAGAGCTTTGTCTTCACCGGTCGTCTTAAGACCCTGACCCGCGAGGAGGCCCGTGACCTTGTGAAAAAACTCGGGGGGGCCGTGGGCTCCACCGTAGGGCGGCAGACAAGTTACTGTATAGCTGGCGAGGAACCAGGTTCCAAGTTCAGGAAGGCGCAGGAACTCGGCATACCCATCCTGACAGAAGAGGAGCTTGTTTCTCTTGTCAAAAAGTCTGATTAAATCAGGATGGTTGCGTAAAAAGTGTCGGACTCGTCATGCCGGACTTGATCCGGCATCCAGAACATATTGAAAACACTGGATTCCGGCCTCCGTCGGAATGACGCCAATTTGGAATTTTCGAGTTTTTACGAGACCATTAATAAGGAGTTGAAAAATATGGATGAGAAAATTTTAAGGATCCGCGCGAGGGTGAAGGGACGTGTCCAGGGTGTGTATTACAGGGCAAACACGGTGAAGGTGGCCCGAAGACTCGGCCTTGAAGGCTGGGTGAGAAACCTTCCGGATGGCGATGTGGAGTTCGTGGCCGAAGGACCGGCCCAAAAGGTGGAAGAGCTCATCGCATGGTCTCGAGGCGGCCCGCCCGCAGCCCGGGTGGATTCCGTAGAGGTGACGGAAGAAATGCCCACAGGTGATCATTCCGGGTTTACGATCCGCTAAGGAGATGTCATGAAGGAAAAATCTGTCGAATCCATTGCGTGGCACTGTCTTGATTATGATGAGGTGAAGGAACGCCTCCAAACAGGCCGCTCCGGTCTTGCACCCGACGAGGCCAAGCGGCGTTTCGAACTCCACGGCCCCAACGAACTCGTGGAAAAACGGCGAAAGTCCCCGTGGATGATGTTTCTCGATCAATTCAAGGACTTCATGATCCTTGTGCTCATCGTTGCAGCGATCGTTGCCGGTATTATCGGAGAGCCTGCTGATACCATTGCCATTGCAGTGATTGTGGTCCTGAACGCCGCGCTCGGTTTTGTCCAGGAATACCGGGCAGAAAGGGCTATGGCCGCCCTGCAGAAAATGGCCGCCCCTTCGGCCACGGTTGTCCGGAACGGTCAGGTCATGACCATCCCGGCGCGGGAACTGGTGAAGGGAGACATGGTGATGCTCGAGGCCGGAAACGTGGTCCCGGCAGACATTCGACTGATCGAGGCCGCCCATCTGCGCACGGACGAATCGGCTCTTACCGGCGAATCGGTGCCGGTCGAGAAGACCGCTGCCGTGATCGAGGAGATGGATCTCCCGATCGGGGACCGGCGGAACATGATATACAAGGGAACCCTTGTCACCTACGGAAGGGGGAACGGTTTTGTAGTGGCGACCGGGATGGAGACGGAACTCGGCAGGATCGCTTCCCTCCTTCAGGACCAGGACGAAGGCCGTACACCGCTCCAGAAACGTCTTGCCGTCTTTGGAAAGAGGCTTTCCCTTATCGTCCTTGCCATCTGCGCCATCGTCTTTCTGGCCGGCATTGTGCGTGGAGAGCAACCCCTTCTCATGCTTTTGACTGCCATTTCCCTCGCGGTGGCCGCCATACCCGAGGCCCTGCCCGCGGTAGTCACCATTTCCCTTGCCATCGGCGCCTCCAAACTTGTGAAGCAGAACGCCCTGATACGAAAATTGCCGGCGGTTGAGACCCTGGGTTCGGTCACCTACATCTGTTCGGATAAGACAGGAACCCTTACCCAGAACCGTATGACCGTCGAGGAGGTGGAGGCGGGAGGTCTTCGTATTAAACCAAGGGATCTTTCCCCGGCGGACAGAGACAACCTCTCCGTTCTAGATGCCCTGAACAGACCCGCTGATCTGCTTCTCGTCTCCTCGGTCCTTTGCAACGATGCGAGATTCGATGCCAAGGGCTCTGCCCTGGGGGACCCCACGGAAACCGCCCTCCTGGATCTGGCCCTCGGTGCGGGTCTCTTGCGGGAGACCGTTGAAAAAGGCCATCCACGAGTGGCTGAACTCCCGTTTGACTCGGATCGGAAACTCATGACAACTTTTCATCCCCTGGGAGACGGCAGGTTCATCTCCTTTACCAAGGGGGCGGTCGAGGAAATCCTCGATCGGTCGGTGTCGGCCCTCGCCCACACGGGAGACACCGGACTCGACCGCTCCGAAATACTCAGGAACGCGGAACGGATGGCCCGTGAAGGCCTGAGGACCCTGGGGTTTGCCATGCGGATCTGGGGCGCCATTCCCTCTCCCCTCACAGCGGAGGACGCAGAGACCGGACTCGTTTTTATCGGGATAGTCGGCATGCTCGATCCCCCAAGGCCTGAGGCTGCCGAGGCCGTTGCCACGTGCCGGACAGCGGGCATCCATCCGGTGATGATCACCGGAGACCATCCACTCACAGCCCGGGTCATTGCCGAACGTATCGGCATCATCCACGAGAAAGGGGAGGGCGTCATGACCGGGCGCGAACTCGAACGGCTCTCCCTTGAGGAGTTCGAGGACAGGGTGGAGCGGATTCGGGTGTACGCCCGTGTGGCCCCTGAACAGAAGCTCAAGATCGTGAGGGCCTTGCAGGACAAGGGACACTTTGTTGCCATGACGGGTGACGGGGTCAACGACGCCCCGGCCCTCAAAAAGGCCGACATCGGGATCGCCATGGGGATCACCGGCACGGATGTCTCCAAGGAGGCCTCCCATATGATCCTTCTCGACGACAATTTCTCGACCATCGTGAAGGCCGTGCGGGAAGGCCGGAGGATCTTCGACAATATCAAGAAGTTCATCAAGTACACCATGACCAGTAACCTCGGGGAGATATTTACCATTTTCATGGCCCCTTTTCTGGGCCTGCCCATTCCCCTCCTGCCCATCCACATATTGTGGATCAACCTCGTGACCGACGGGATCCCTGGCCTTGCGCTTACCGCCGAGCCCGGGGAAAAGGACATCATGAACCGCCCACCCAGGGACCCGAAGGAAAGCTTCTTTGCAGGTGGCCTGGGAACCCACATCGTCTGGGTGGGCTTTCTCATGGGGGCTGTCTCCATCCTCACCCAGGCCCTATTCATCGAGGAAAGACAGGACAAATGGCAGACCATGGTATTCAGCGTCCTCTGTCTGAGCCAGATGGGGCACGTGCTCGCCATACGCTCCGAACGGGAATCCCTCTTTCGGCTGGGTCTTTTTTCCAACATGCCCCTTTTTGGGGCGGTCCTCCTGACCTTCGCGCTCCAGGCGGCGACCATCTATATCCCCTTCTTGAACCCGGTCTTCCGTACTACCCCCCTGGGTCCGCAGGAGGTCTTGATCGTCCTCTTCCTTTCGTCCTTGGTTTTTCTGGCGGTGGAGGTGGAAAAGGCGGCCAAAAGAGGGAGGGCACGGTTGAGGTCTTAATTGAGTTCGTAACGAAAAATCCCCGGCGGTGAAAAACCGCCGGGGATACAGGAAAAAGGAAGAGAGAGAGATAAAGAGAGAAAAATGGGAAGGAGTTTTTTCGTTCTTGATATGCTTGTCGGCACGTACTTGTGGAAACATAAATATGTGGTGCGATCAGTCCTGTCCCTCTTTTTTATCCCTATTTTTCTTCTATCCGGCTTGCTGTCCCCAGGGCCTTGCGCAACGGACTCGGGTACGGCAACAGAGGTCCGTTCCGTCACAAAGACCCTCTCAGGAGCAGTGGAACTCTGTCTCGATTGCCACAAGGAGCGGCCTGACACGGCCCATGGCCGGGAGGTCCTGGGGTGCTCCGTCTGCCACCGCGGGGATCCACTCGCGGGGTCGATGGAGGCCGCCCACAAGGGCGTGGTCAGGAATCCGGGCGAACTCAGGTGGGTGGATCAGACCTGCGGCCAATCGGGATGTCATTCAAAGGAGACCGGCTGGGTAAAGAATTCCCTGATGGCAACGAATCGGGGGATCATCAGCACCCTCCGGTACTACTGGGGCGAGACGGATGACCATGCCGAGGACATCTCGGTCGAAATGCTTCGCACAACGGGTCTCGATTCCCCGGCTGTTGACTACTTCCGAAAACTCTGCGGCTCCTGCCATCTCTGGATGGAAAAGGGTTCCCTTCCTGACTTTCTCGCCAGAAAGGGCGGGGGATGCACGGCATGTCACCATCTTCCAGCGGACGAGACCCTTCCCAAGGGCGAACGCCACCCCGCCATTGTCCGCAAGATCCCCATGGAGAACTGCGTCCGGTGTCACAACCGAAGCGGCCGGATAGGGCTTTCCTATCAGGGACTCTATGAGAACGAGGGCTACGGGCTCCCCCTTGAAAATGGGGATTTCACCGAGAGATCCCTTGAGGACGGGCGCTTCGTCTCGGTCCTTCCAGAAGACATCCACCATCAGGCCGGCCTGGTATGTACGGATTGCCACACCCAGCGGGAGGTCATGGGGGACGGGACGCGGCATGCCCACTTTGAGGAACAACTCGAGGTAACATGCAGGACGTGCCATGGAGATGTCTCCATGCTCGACAGGATCGCAGACCAGGCCCTTCGGGAAAAGGCGGGAATGTCCAGGGGTGACGCCCCTCCCGCCTTTCCCAGGCTCTCTGTGGAAAAACGGGACGGGGCCTTTGCCCTCCTCGGAAAAAACGATGGGAAGCCCCATGCCCTCGATCCCCCGGACCCGATCGCCTGCGCGCATCCCACGCACAAGAGACTTTCCTGCTCCGCGTGTCATGCCACCTGGGTTCCCCAGTGCTACGGATGCCACGTAAAAGGAGACGCGTCCCGGACCCAGCTCGACAAGATCTCCCTTCGGGAGACCCCGGGCCGCTGGCAGGAATTCAAGGGCTTCATGCGTCATGAGGCCCCGCCACTCGGTGTGCTGAAGGACAGGCACGATATGGAGGAGGTCGTGATCCTTGTGCCAGGCTGACAGGACGTGATCTCGTTCCTGGACGGAACGGGTGTATGGAAAAGGGATTTCATTCGGTTCACGGCCTCGTGGATGGATCCGCACACGACCCAGAAAAAGGGGCGGATCTGCGTGGAGTGCCATACAGACCCCAGGGCTATTGGCCTTGGAACAGGATCCCTCTCCCTGATCAACGGGTCATGGGCCTTCACCCCGGCCCTCTCGCCCTTGGGGATCCCAGGCATTCATCATCCACTCGACGCATTTGTCAGTGTGGACGGCACCCCCCTCGTTCATACCTCCCGACCAGGTCTTCGGCCTTTCTCGGGCCGTGAGATCCGATCCGTGCTCGAGGTGGGTTTATGTCTCGAGTGCCACCGGGATTTTACTGATCCTGTCATGAAGGCATGGGTCCCCGGACACCCGCCAAAGCCTTGCGAAGTGGCGAAAGAGAAAAGGCGTTAATCGGTGATTTTCGTCCCTGGAGCCGCATGCCCGGCCTCTGTACAGCAGTGGTTGTGGCGAACGAGGGCCACACCTCCACCGTAGATGTCACTCAGGATCTCCCCGGTGAGATCGCTCGTCGGATGGATGAGGACCCGGCGGTTCACACAGACCACCTTCCGCGCCACCTGTGTGACGAGTCCCACGTCGTGCGAGACGAAGACGATGGTCATGGTCTCGTTGAGTGTGCGAAAGAGGTCATAGAGCTTTTCGGCGGCAAGACTGTCCAGGTGGGATGTGGGTTCGTCAAAGAGGAGAAGTTCCCTCGAGGAGACAAGGGCGCGGGCGATGAGGACGCGCTGGCGCTCCCCGCCTGAGAGGGCGGCGAACGGGGAGTCCTGTTTTCCGATGAGCCCCACCTCCTCCAATGCCTCAAGGGCGGCATTCCGGTCCTTTTTGCGGTAGAAGCCCCCGAATGATCGCTCTACCCGCCCCATGAGGACCACATCCAGGACGTTTACAGGAAAGCGGGGGTCGAAGCGCCGGTGCTGGGGAACGTAGCCGATCCTGCTGGAGACCCTGCCTGGGGCTTCTCCGAATACTCGGATGGTCCCCCGATTGGGAGAGAGGATCCCGAGAATGAGCTTCAGCAGGGTGGTCTTGCCCCCGCCGTTCGGTCCCACGATCGTGACCAGGTCTCCTTTGGCGATGGCGAGATTTGCGTCCTCGATGACGGGAATGGAGTCATAGGAAAACCATACGTTTTCAAGGGCGATGACAGGGTCCTTGATCATGGCTGGATTCTCCGGGGAGCAGGTCCATGTGTCAAGGGACGAATGTCCCCTCAGGCAGGATAAAGGTGGCAGGCAACCTTGCGGCCAGGGGCAGGGGAGGTTTGAGATGGGATAATATGGCTACAGGCCGCGACGGCTTGCGGACACCTGGGATGGAAGGCGCATCCTCCGGGGATCTCCCCGAGGGACGGGACGGCGCCCGGTATCGGTGTGAGACGGCCATGTTTCCGTCCCGAGGCCGGGGGAAGGGATGCGAGGAGTCCCCGGGTATAAGGGTGGAGGGGTTGTGCGAAGAGGTCCCGAACCGGGGCCTCCTCAACGATCCTTCCCGCGTACATAATGAGGACCCGATCGGCGATGCGAGCTACGACGCCCAAATTGTGGGTGATGAGGAGGAGTCCGAGGCCCCTCTCGGCCCTGAGGGCATGGAGGAGGTCAAGGATCTGGGCCTGGATGGAGACGTCAATGGCTGTCGTGGGTTCGTCTGCCAGGAGGATGCGCGGGCCGCAGGCAAGGGCCATGGCGATCATGACACGCTGGCGGAGCCCACCCGAGAGCTCGTGAGGATATTGCCCCAAGCGGATTTCCGGGTCGGAAATTCCCACCTGGACGAGCAAGGTCTCCACCCGCCCCTTCACCTCCCGGGACGGGACCTTTTCATGTGTGGTGATGGCCTCCCCGATCTGAGCGCCGACGGTGAAGACTGGGTTCAAGGCCGTCATGGGTTCCTGAAAGATCATGGCGATCTCTCGGCCCCGTATGGAGCGCCAGCCCCTCTCGGTGAGATCCAGGAGATTGCGGCCCTGAAAGGTGATCGAGCCGTTTACGCAAAAAGGGGGCGAAGGCAGGAGACCCAGTAAAGAGAGGGCGGTCAGGCTTTTGCCGCATCCGGATTCTCCTACAAGGCACGCACATTCCCCTGCATCCAGGCTCAGGGTGATGCCGTTGACCGCCGCAAGGGGCGAGGGTCCTACTCTGATCGCGATTTCGAGCCCGGAGACGCAGAGGAGGGGACTGCGGCTCACGCCTGCTTTATGAGGAAGCTGGAAGGATCAAGGACGAGAGAAGGCGTGTTTTCCGGGAGTTTGCCCTTGAGGATGTCCACATGGATCTCCTGTTCCACGTATTGGAGCTGGACGATGAGATCGAAGAGGTCGGCTACATGTCCGATAGACGAGGGAATCCCGTCTGTTCCGGTCGCATCCTCCATATGTGCGCGGGCGGTGAACCATGCCGGAAATCCATGTTCCCGCGCGGTGATCTTGAACTCGGAGAGGACATCCCTGGCCCGGACGTCGAATGAAAGCCCGTCCACGAGGACGATCTGTGGAAAAAAGATCCCCTGTTCCATGAGGTCGTTTAGCCGCTCTTCAAAGTAGGAGACTTCAAAGGTGTCTGGACGGAATGTCATGATGAACCGGTGTGGAAGGATCGTCTCCCAAAGATCGTTTGTGTACGTCACCCCGTATTCGTCCGTGATCTTGCGAAAGACCTCCTCGTACCAGAGGCAGACTTTACGGACAGGCTGATCCAGGCTCACATGCAGGAGATTTCTCCCGCGCAGGAGGCTGTCGAGGGCGAGCTGGACGAGAAAGGAGGTCTTCCCCACGCCCGCACGGGCAAGGATCGCGCCTATGTCGCCCGGATCGAGCACAGGGGAGGCGGGATCGCCGAAGAGCCGTATGGGATTTCTCTGAATGAGGTCGGAAATCATCATGGTGTAGGACCTTTCCGTTATGGGGATGATTCTCGCATTACCGGGCGATCGATATCGGTCTCCCAGCGAGGACGGTCTATTCCGAAAGGGCAGGATCCTCGGCATGGCTAACCGGGACCGGACATGCGTCCAGTGTCATGCCGCCTTTTTCTTTCTCTCCTCCGCCGCCTTTTTGATGATCTCCTCCGCCACGTTCTTTGGGACCTGGCGGTAGGCAGCGAATTCCATGGTGAACTGGGCCTTTCCTTGGGTCGCAGAACGAAGGACAGTCGAGTATCCGAACATGTCAGCAAGAGGGATCTCGGCCTCAATGGTGCACATATCGCCCTCGTCCTGGGTCCCGAGGATGATCCCTCGCCGCTGGTTCAGAGAGCCCATGACCGTGCCTTGGAACTCCGTCGGGGTCTCGACAGTCACCTTCATGATGGGTTCGAGGATGATTGGCCTGGCCTTGCTGTAGCCCTCCTTGAAGGCGCCCCGGGCCGCGGCCTGGAAGGCATTGTCCGAGGAGTCGACGGGATGGGACTGGCCGTCGTTGATAGTGACTTTCACGCCCGTGACCGGGAAACCACAGAGCGGTCCCTTTTCAAGGCTCGCCCTAAAGCCCTTTTCACAGGACGGGATGAACTCAGTGGGAATGGCGCCTCCCACGATCTTGTTTTCGAAGACGAATTCTTCTCCCTCTGTGGTGGGCTCGATGAAACCAGCCACCCTGCCGTACTGTCCTGCGCCGCCGGTCTGTTTCTTGTGGGTG
>DIFG01000062.1:0-2573 GCA_002419025.1 Deltaproteobacteria bacterium UBA5754
ACGCCTCGGTCGGCTCGACGCAGAGCCTACCCGAGGCCGGCGATCGGTACGGTGGGTTTGAGACAACGGCGCCGTAATGACCGGCCTTCAGAAAAGACCTGGACTTGTTCAGGTCCCCTTCGATTATCTCCACCCGGTCTTCGAGGCCGTTTCGATGCACGTTTTCCCGGGCAAGCGCGGCAAGTTCCGGTTGCAGCTCAATGGCGGTCACGACCGCCGTAGGGTGACGCCGTGCGATGAGAAGGGCGATGACACCGCATCCGGTACCGAGATCGAGGACCCTTTCCCCTTGTCGGATGCGCGCAAATTCCGCAAGGAGGAGGGCGTCAACAGAGAACCGGTAGCCCTTTTCGGGCTGGATCAGGCGGATTCCGTGGTCCGCGGGACTGTAAGGGGAGTCCTTGGCATCCTGCTCCATGTTCACGACCCTTGTGGACGGTCCGCGTCCTTCCAGAGCACGCGGCCCGTATGGTGGAGGATCACCGCGTCGAGATCGGGAGCAGGTCCCAGGTGGGAGCGCACGGCCTTGAGAAGCCTTGTGCCCAGGCGTTCGAGGACCTCTCCGGCGCAGGTTTCCTTCTCGAGGATATCGAAGGCCCCTCTGGTGGTCGCCGACCTCGCCACCTCGGAGGCGAGATCCCGCCTTCCGCAGAGTTCCTCCACCCAGAAGGCGAGGAGTGCAAGATCCGGAGGACCGAAGCGGGCGTGGGTCTGTCCCAGGCCCTGGGCCATCTTGAGTGCCTTTCCCACGAAGGCGACGACGGTCACGCGCGAAAAACCCAGGCGGGCCGTCCATGTCAGGGAGAAGCGGACATGGTCGCCCATCTGGACGAATGCCTCTTCGGGGAGGAACGGGAAGAGGGAGCGGGCCGCGGTGTCACTCGTCGTTCCCGTAACGAGCACGATCCATTCGTTTCCAGCAGCTTGGGCCACTTTGAGTGCTGCATGGACGGTCGCCCGCCATGCCCCGTGGGAAAAGGGTCGGACGATTCCGCTGGTCCCAAGGATGGAGATCCCGCCTATGATCCCGAGGCGGGGGTTCAGGGTCTCCCGGGCGAGTTCTTCCCCCCTGGGGACGAAGATCTCCACCTCCAGGCGGCAAGGGCCTTTCGGGGCGTGTTTTTTGAGTATTCTCTCCAAGGCCTGGGTGATCATGCGTCTTGGGACCGGATTGATTGCAGGCTCCCCGGGCGGGAGTGGAAGACCGGGTTTGGTGAAGGTCCCCACGCCGGATCCGGCCATGAAACGTATGCCGTCTTCGGCGTTTCCTGCGATGAAGCGGACCCTTGCCCCGATTTCTGCCCCGTGTGTGACGTCCGGATCGTCTCCCCCATCCTTGATGACCGTGGCCTCGCCAAAATCCTTTCCCAAGCGGTGGGAATGGAGGGGGATGCAAAGGACCCGGCCACCCGGAAGGGTGACATGGACAGGATCCGGACATGGAAGGCCGAGAAGCTCGTGGAGGGCGGCAGCGGCTGCTGCGGTCGCAGCAGTGCCGGTGGAAAACCCATATTTGAGGCCTTTTTGAGGTCGTGTCATGAAATGGTCCATGTCCGGAAGATGAGTGATACGGCTACGGCGCAGCCTGCGAAAAACAGGGAGCTTGCGACAAAGAGGCGTATTGCCTTTGGGATGTCAGAAGGGCGGCACGGGCGAGCTGCCTCGTTCATATACGGCCTTTGCCGGAGTTCACCGCCGTACCAGGCAGGACCCGAGAGGCGCACGCCGAGTGCCGCTGCGAATGCCGCCTCAGGGATGCCGGAGTTGGGGCTTGCGTGTTTGCGCCCATCCCTTTTCACGCCTCTGAGCACTGGCCCCGGCCGGCTTAGGCCCAGGAGGGAGGCGGAGAAGGCGATCACGAGGGCGGAGAGCCGGGCCGGGATGAAGTTCGCCGCGTCGTCCATGCGCGCCCCCCATGTGCCGAAACGGCGGTATTGGTCATTCCGGTAACCGATCATGGAGTCGAGGGTGCTCACGGCCTTGAATGCCATGGCAAGGGGAGGGCCGCCGATGGCGGCGAAAAATAGGGGGGAGACCACACCGTCCACGAAGTTTTCCGCAACGGACTCGATCGCCGCCCTGCATACACCTGCCTCGTCGAGCATCTTCGTATCCCTGCCGACGATTCGGGAGAGGCGTTTTCGTGCCCCATCCAGCCCTGCCTCGAGTGCGCGCTTTACCCCCAGGGCCTCGTCTGCGAGGCATCGGATGGAAACGGTCTGAAAGAGAAGGGTGATCGAGGCGATCCAGCCCGCCATGACGGAGACGTGAAAGCACGCGGTAAGGAAAACGGCCGTGAGGGCGTAGGCTGCGGTGGCGAGCAGGCAGGCGAGGATTGCGCCCTGCGCGGTCTCGGAGACAGGGAGCCTTCGGAGCATGGGCTCGAAGAAGGTGATTGCCCGTCCCATTAGGCGTACCGGATGGGGGAAGGACTCGGGATCCCCAAGGGCGAGATCGAGAAGGACGGCGGCTCCGAACACGAACGGACCTTCGTCGGTGAGGAGGTACAGGGTAGTCATCCAGATATCATGTTCAGGGAACCTTGAAAATGGTCCTTTCGCCCGATGGCTGTG
>DIFG01000062.1:2595-29157 GCA_002419025.1 Deltaproteobacteria bacterium UBA5754
TTTTGACCTCCTCGCGCCTTGCCCTCGGACGAAAATCCTCATTTTTCAAGGTTCCCTTCAGTCAATCATGTCATTCTATTCCCACGAGGGAAAGGAGCCGGGGAAGATCTGCGTGGGATTCCATCCAGCTGGCGAGGAGGTCGAATCTGGCCTCTCTAAGGACGCGCCAGGACGTGGTCGTTTCGATGGGTTCAAGGCCTTTTCGTGCCCTCAGGAAGTCCAGAAAGGCCCGACGGAGTGCGTCTTCGTCAAAGAGTCCGTGGATGTACGTCCCGAGCACGGGAAGGGTCGGGTGGGCTGCCCCGATGTGTGTCCCGTGGTCCGGTCCGAGGGGCCGGAAAGGTCCTGTGGCCGCGGTTCGGCCCATGTGGATCTCGTAGCCCCGGGCAAGGACGGGGTCAGGAAAGAAGGGCGGGGCATGGAAGGTGATGGCCGTCTGGACGAGTCGTTTTTCATTTGCCATCTCCGTTTCTACAGGCAATAGCCCGAGGCCCGGACGCATGCCCTCGTGCCCGTCATGGCCGTGGGGGTCCAGGATCCTGGTCCCGAGCATCTGATAGCCGCCGCAGATCCCGAGGATCGGGATTCCCTCTTGCGCGAGATCGCGTATGACCCGGTCCCATCCGGAGGCCTTGAGGAAGGCGAGGTCAGAAAGGGTGGTCTTGGTGCCGGGCAGTACGATGCAGTCGCATGGGCCGAGGTCAGAGGGAGAGGTCGGGAAGGCGAGGGAGACGTCCGGCTCCGCGGCCAATGGGGCGAAGTCCGTGAAATTGCTGATGCGCGGCAGATGGACCACTGCGATTCGAATCCCCTCTGCCTTTTCCGTTTCAAGGTTCTTGACAAAGACGCCGTCCTCCTCGTCGAAGCGGGCATCGGGTATCCATGGCAGGACGCCCAGGCATGGCAGATCCGGAATGATCTCGACGAACTGGCGGATCCCAGGGGCGAGGAGGGAGACGTCCCCACGAAACCTGTTCACGAGGTAGCCGGCGAAACGGTTTCGGTGACGGTCAGGGACAAGGTCGTACGTGCCCTTGATCCAGGCGAAGACCCCGCCCCGGTCTATGTCCCCCACGAGGACAACCGGGGCATCGGCCATCTCCGCCGCGAACATGTTTACGAGGTCCGTGGTCTGGAGGTTGATCTCGGCGGGGCTTCCCGCGCCCTCGATCACGATGACGTCGTAGTCCGCGGAAAGCGATTCGTACGCCTCGCGCACGACAGCGGAGTGGGCCGCGAAGCGTGCGTAGTATTCCCTGCCCGGGATGGTTTCCGAGGGCATCCCCAGGAGGATGACCTGGGACCTGGCCTCGCCCGTGGGCTTGAGGAGGATGGGGTTCATGCGGACGTCCGGGAGGATGCCGCATGCTTCTGCCTGGAATGCCTGGGCCCGTCCCATCTCGCCCCCATCCATGGTGACGAATGAATTGAGGGCCATGTTCTGGGCCTTGAATGGCGCGACCTTGACCCCTCTTTTTGCGAGGGCCTTGCAGAATGCCGCGGTGACGAGGCTCTTCCCGACCCCTGAGCCCGTACCCTGGAACATGATGGCGCGTGCCTTGCCGTGCATGGCAGGGGAGCTTATGCCCGATCGGGCATGGGCGCAATGCCAAGCCGATCTGGGATGCCGGGGAAAACCGCGGGTCGGTAAAGGCATCGGAGTTGACTTTTTCCCGAGAAGGGAGAAATCTGCACGAATCTCCCTCTGGAGAATTTCATCTTCCATGTGCACCCTAATACCATGAAAAAGATAACCCCATCGCTTAGAACACAGCATATCACCTACGCCATTCGGGACATCATCGCCATCTCCGAGCAGCGGAAAAAGGCGGGCGGTGACCTCGTATACCTCAATATCGGCGACCCGGTCCTTTTCGGTTTCTCGACTCCGTCCCACCTCGTCGAGGCGTGCTACCGCGCCATGCGTGAAAACCACACGAATTATTCAGCCTCCGAAGGGGTCCCGGAGGCCGTGGAGGCCGTCCGACAGGAGGCCCTGCGGGATGGAATCGAGCCCTACGATATCCTTATCACGACCGGGGCGAGCGAGGGGATCGACTTTGCCCTTTCGGCCCTTGTCAACCGCGGGGAGAATGTCCTCGTGCCCTCACCGGGCTATCCCCTTTACAACGCCCTCCTTGCGAGACTCCTCGGGGAGGCGAGGCCGTACCGCCTTGACGAGGAAAAAAACTGGGAACCTGACATCGAGCACATCGAAAGGCAGATCGACGACAAGACCAAGGGAATCGTGGTCATCAACCCCAACAACCCGACCGGTGCCATCTACTCGGAGAAGACCCTGCGCGCGATCATCGCCGTGGCCAAACGGCACGATCTCGTGATCCTGAGTGATGAGATCTATAACAAACTCATCTTGAACGGGCAGCCGCACATCCCCCTTGCCTCCCTGGACAGGGAGGTCCCCGTCATGACCTTTAACGGGCTCTCGAAGAACTACCTCGCTCCCGGGTTTCGAATCGGGTGGGCCATTGCCAGCGGTCTTCCTGAGCTCGTTGGCGACTATGTGGAGGCCATGAAAAAACTCGCACGTGCCCGGCTTTGCGCATCCCATCCCAAGCAGTTCGCCATTTCCGTGGCCCTGAACGGCGACCATTCCCACATCTTGGAGACGGTGGAGAAGCTCAGGCGGAGACGGGACCTCACGGTCGAGCGCCTGAATGAAATTCCGGGCATCTCCTGCCAGAGACCGAACGGGGCGTTCTACGCCTTTCCGAGGATCGAGGTGGACGTGAACGACGAGGATTTCGTCAAGGATCTCATACGTGAGACCGGTGTGGTCGTGGTCCATGGGAGCGGTTTCGGCCCCTTGCCCGCCTCACCCCATTTCCGCATGGTCTTTCTCCCGGAGGAAAAGGCCCTGAACGAGGCATTCGATCGTATAGACGCCTACATGAGACGTCACTTCATCTGATCATCCACGGGACCTCCTCGACCTGGGATCGAGGGCCTCCCGGAGCCCTTCCCCGAGGAGGTTGTATCCGAGAACGGTGATCAGGATCGCAAGCCCCGGAAAGACCGAAAGCCACCACGCGACCTCCAGGTTGTCTTTCCCCTCGGTGAGCATATTGCCCCAACTGGGGGTCGGGACCTGGACCCCGATGCCGAGAAAGCTGAGGGCGCTTTCCGTGAGGATGGCCCCCCCGACCCCGAGGGTGGCTGAGACGAGGATGGGGGCCACGGCGTTCGGAAGGATGTGTGAGAAGATGATCCGGGCGTCCGATGCCCCTGCGATTCGGGCGGCCATGACGAATTCCCGTTCCTTGAGGCTCAGCAACTCGGCACGGACGAGGCGGGCCACTCCCATCCATCCTGTGAGCCCAATGACCGCCATGATGTTCCAGATGGAGGGTTCGAGAAAGGCGATGACCGCCATGATGAGAAAGATCGTGGGGAAGCAGAGCATCATGTCCACGAATCGCATGATGACCCCGTCGATCCAGCGTCCGTAGAAACCGGCCACCGCCCCGAGGACAGTGCCGATGGCGGTCGCAAGCCCCACGGCCACGAAACCCACGAGAAGGGATATTCGGGCACCGTTGATGAGACGGCTGAGGCAGTCCCGGCCGAGGGAATCGGTCCCGAGGGGATAGGCCGGGGAGGGGGGAAGAAGGATGGCCCGGGTATCGATGGCATAGGGGTCGTGAGGGGAGATCCAGGGGGCGAGGACCGCGACGACGGCGAGTGTGCCCACGATGGCAAGCCCGGTGACGGCAAGGGGGTTTCGAAGGAAGTCCTTCCACCACATGAAAACTACCCTCCTTCGCCCGGAGTCAGGGGGAACCGCTCGATCGGGGTGTAGACAGCCCCTCGGGGGCCGAGATCGCTACGGTAGAGGACGAACTCCCGGACAGGAAAGGCCTGGGCCGAGAACCCGTCTGCGAGAAAGGTCGGAAGGATCTTGGCGATGGCAAGTGGAGAACGGACGCGCCCTAAGGTGATGTGAGGTGCGAAATCCCTGTTTTCCCCGGGATGGCCGAGGACGCTCAGAGCGGATTCGAGCCTGTCGTGGAGACGGGAGAGGCGCGGGATGTCGCCGGAAAGCCCGATCCATAGGACGCGGGGGCGTGTGGCGTGGGGAAAGACCCCGGTACCTTTGGGTTCGAGCATGAAGGGGGAAATGCCGTAGGCCACAGCGCGGCAGGCCGCGGCGATCCTGTGGAGATCCTCTTTCAAGACGTCTCCCAGAAAGAGGAGGGTGACGTGGAGATTCTCAGGAGGGATCCATGAGATCCGGCCCTTCTGGGTCCTGCGCCAGGAAGAGACGGCCTTCCCGATCCCTTCTGAGAGTTCATCGGGCAGATCGATCGCAAGGAAGGCGCGTACCATACTGGAGGGTGCGTCTCAGCCAGTCGAGGGCGGTCTCGGCCGTGGATTTCTGGATCATGGAACGGGTCCCGGAGAAGCAAAACCGGTGGCTCGCAGTCCAATCCGGTGTGGCAATGGCGATGTGGACCGTGCCTACGGGCTTTTCCTCCGTGCCTCCTGACGGTCCTGCGATACCGGTGACGGCGATCCCAAAGGGGACATGGGCGATTCGCACGATGCCTTCCACCATGTGAAGGGCGGTCTCTTCGCTCACGGCCCCGTGTCTTTCGAGGACATCCTCCGGGACGCCGAGGATCTCGATCTTCGAGCGGTTGCTGTAGGTGATGACCCCGCGGTCGAACCAGGCCGAGCTTCCAGGTATCCGAGTGATCCGCGAAGCGATGAGCCCTCCGGTGCAGGATTCGGCTGTGGCGAGAAGGCCCCCCCTTTCAGTGAGAAGGCGTCCGAGGGCCGATTCGAGGGTGTCGTCGTCGATCGCCACGATATTTTCCCCAAGCCGGGCCTCGGTCTCTTTACAGACAGCGAGAAAGACGGCGTCCACAGCCCTCCCGTCATGGTCCCGGGCCGTGACCGTGACGTGGACCTCCGGGAACACGGGATAGTATCCGATGGTGACCAGATCCCCATGTGCGAGATCGCCGACCATGGCGTTGATCTCGGTCTCAAGGAGGCAGAAGGTCCGGTAGGTACGGCACCGGATGAAATCCGGCGAGACAAGGGCGTGAAGCCTGGGCAGGACGGCCTCGACGAGGAGGCGTTCCATCTGTTCCGGGATGCCAGGGAGAAAAAAGAATGAGACGCCGCGGTGCTCAAGGGCGTATCCCGCGGCAGAACCTAAGGGGTCCAGTACCTGTGCGCCCTTGGGGAGATAGGCGAGTTTTCGAATCATGTCGGCCCGAGTCGAGCCCCATGTCTTTCCGTGGGCCATTAGGCGTTTTTGGATCCCTTCATTGAGGACGAGGGGGATGCCGAGAGCGCTGGAGACCGTCTCGTTTGTGATGTCGTCAGTGGTGGGGCCGAGGCCCCCTGTGACGATCACGAAACGGGATCTTGTCATCGCGTGGGTGATGACGTCCCGTATGTCTTTCGGGTCGTCCCCCACGGTCGTTATGCGGTTGATGGGGTAGCCGGCGGAAAAGAGGCGGCTTGCGGCAAATCCGCTCGTAGCGTTCATGACCCGTCCCGAGGTCAGCTCGTTACCGATGGCGATGATCTCACCACGCATTCTGTGTCACCATGTCCCAGATTCGGCCGAGGAGATTGGCGCTGATACCGGCCAGGATGTCGTCTGCCACCACTCCGATTCCGCCGGAAACCCTTTTTTCCACCCATCCTATACCAAAAGGCTTGGTGATGTCGAGGAGACGGAAAAGGACAAAGGCCCGAAGGACCACGAAGAGGGACGTGTCCGTGAAGGCGAGGGCCACGGCCATCCCGGCCACCTCGTCCACAACGATCGGAGAGGCGTCCTCCCGCCCTAGAAGCCTTCCCGCCCGTCCGGCGAGATATACGGCGCCAAGGCAGAGGAGCACGATGGCCGAGGCCTCTCCAGCCGGGGGCAGGGCATGTGCGGCATGGGCAAGAGGGATGGCCGGGAGACTTCCCCATGTGCCCGGGGCATAGGGGATCCGTCCGAGAAAGCCTGCCGTCGCCCCGAAAAGTACGAGACAGTCCGAAAAGGAGAGGCCGACGGGCCATTTTTCCACCCGCTTGCCCTCGTTCACCTCCCGTCTCCTCCCTGGGGGCTGGTTCGGCGTTCCACCCATGCGTACAGACGTTCCCTGGCAATCCATGCAGGCAGGACGATGAGGGCCGTGGCTCCGAAAACGAGAGCCATGCGCCCCACGTCCCCATCGTAGACGCTCGCTCCCTGGAGAGCGAGCATCAAGGTGCCGGGGATGCGTCCGATTCCGGTGATAAAGAGGAATATCTGCCATGGCATGCGGGAGAGGCCGAGGATGTAGCAGAGAAAGTCCTTGGGAAAGCCGGGGAAAACGAAGAGAAAGAAAAAGATGAAGATCCCCTGGTGTTCGACGAGGTGCTCGAATCTGGCGTAGGTCGAAGATCCTTCCAGATATCTCTTGATGAGGCTCCGAAAGGAGCGTGCGAGGAAAAAGGCGAGAAAGGAGCCGAGGACAAGTCCGCCCATGGCGAGGAAAAAGCCCTTCCACGCCCCGAATAGGAATCCAGCGATGAATCCCGTCGCCTCGCCCGGCACAGGGGCGGCCACGACCTGAATGGCCTGGACAAAAACGAATACGAGGGGTGCGAGGTGGCCATGGGAAAGGATGAAGGCCCTGAGCGCCTCCTTGTTGTGGGAGATTCCGGCCCACATTTCATGCAAGGCGGACATGACGGCAGGGGCGGCAAAAAAGACTGCTGCGGCAGCAACGGCAAGGGAACCTGCGAGGAGAACCCGCCCCCTCCGCTTCATGGGCGTGGGGTCCCGCGGGCGAGGACGGTGTCCCTGCGCCAGTTCCAGTCGTCCTTGCACGGATGATCTACGTTGAAATGCCCGCCCCGGCTCTCAGCGCGTCCGGACGCGCAGTCGATGATGAGCTTGGCGACAAGGGCCAGGTTTCTCACCTCGACGAAATCGCTCGTGAGGATGTAATCCCAATAATGCCGCTGGAGTTCGTCGAGGATGGGGACGATCCTCTCCCGGGCAAGGGCGAGCCGTTTGTCGCTTCGGACGATTCCCACGTAGTTCCACATGAGGCGGCGGATCACGTCCCAGTTGAAGGAGATGATGACCGCCTCGTCCAGGTCCACGGCCCCTCCAGGATCCCAGGGCGGGACTGGAGGCGGGGTCCACGGGGCGAGGAATGCCGGGTCTCTGGTCAGCCGCTCAGAGACCTGATGGGCCATGACGAGGCCTTCGAGAAGGGAGTTGGATGCGAGTCGGTTCGCCCCGTGCAGGCCGGTGCAGGCCGTTTCCCCGAGGGCGAAGAGACCTGCGATGTTTGTCTCTCCGTATTCGTCCGTGACAACGCCTCCACACATATAATGGGCTGCAGGGACCACAGGGATGGGCCCCTTGGTGATGTCGTAACCGAATCTGAGGCACGTCTCGTGGATGTTCGGAAAACGGGTCCGTATGAACTCGCCGGGTCTGTGACTTAGGTCCAGATAGACGCAATCCTTGCCGCTCTTTTTGAGTTCGGTGTCTATGGCCCTGGCTATGACATCCCGGTTTGCAAGTTCCATCTCTGTCGGGGCGTATTTCTCCATGAATCGTCTGCCCTCATGGTCGATGAGACGCGCACCTTCACCCCGGAGGGCCTCGGATATGAGAAAGTTCTTGGCCATGGGGTGGAAGAGGCAGGTGGGGTGGAACTGGACGAACTCCAGATTGGCGACCCGGGCCCCGGCCCGATAGGCCATGGCGATGCCGTCTCCAGTGGCCACGTCCGGGTTGCTTGTGTAGAGATAGACCTTTCCGGCCCCGCCTGTGGCAAGAATGGTCGCCTTTGCCAGATAGGTATGGATGATGCCTGTCCTGGAATCCAGGACATAGGCCCCGAGACACCGTTCGGAGTACGAAGAGGGGCGGGGGGAGCGCACTGCGCACCGGGTGATGAGGTCCACGGCGACGTGGTGTTCCTGGATGGTGATGGCGGATGTATCGGAGGCCCGCGAGACGAGGGTCTTTTCGAGGGATTGTCCCGTAAAGTCCTCTACATGGAGGACGCGGCGCCGACTGTGGCCGCCTTCCCGGCCCAGATCTGGATGGGTGGACACGGCAGGGGATCGAGTGAAGGTAAGTCCCAGGGACTCGAGCTCCCGAATCCGATCAGGCCCCTGGGTGACCACGAGTCTCACCACGTCCTCGTGGCAGAGTCCGTCTCCGGCCCGAAGGGTGTCTTGGATGTGGAGGTCCGGAGAGTCGTCTTCTCCGAGGGCGCAGGCGATCCCTCCCTGGGCATAGGTGGTGGCCGTGTCCGTGAGTCCCTTCTTGGTGATGAGGGTCACCCGGCCTACGCGTGCGAGCTTGAGGGCGAGGGAGAGGCCCGCCACCCCGCTGCCGATGATCAGATAGTCCGTATCATGTTCCATGGCGTGTATCCATGGCCTGGGCGACGGGTGTGAAGACGTCCGGAAAACGGGAGACACATTCCGGAAGCAAGAGGAGCATGAGTTCCCGCATGGAGGGATCGGCGGCCCTGGAGGTCCGAAGACGTAGGATATGGCGCCACTCGTCGAGGGTGGCGTGTGCCATGATCTCTGTCTTACAGGAGTTGGGAAGGACGGTCCTCGCCGCCTGGGGGGAAGAGGTCTCGAGAAGTTTCAGATAACGTTTCTCGGCCTCTTCCATGGCCTCACGCCAGAGCGCAAACTCGGGCGTGTTCTCAGGGTAAAAACACGGCCGAATGAACTCCACGGCGCACCCGAAGCGGGGGTCATCGTAACGGCAGTAACGCTGGGACTCCTGGAGATAGGACGCGACCCGGTGTCGGACAAGTTCGTGGGTGACGGCCCGGTTCGTTATGAAGTGGACAAGGAGGGTCCTGTGCCTGACAGCAAGGTCAGGGGAAAGGGTTGCGATCTCGGATGGAGGAATGACCCGAACGGCTATCCCGTCCTGGGGGATCCAGCCCTGGCGGGGTGCCAGGTCCCCGAAGAGGACGGGATGGATGGCTGCCAGCTCCCGGAGCACGGCCTTGGTGACCTTGAGGCCGGGAAAGTCTCGGGCCAGGTCCCGAAAGGAGCGGGGGTTACCGGAGAGGATGTAAATACCCTTTTCAACCCGGTCCGACCGAAGGAAACGGGGGATGACGGCAAAGAACTTCTGGATGATGGACTCGGCGTCGATCCTGAGCTCTAGGACGATCTGGGCGAGTTCGAGCACGGATTCATGACCGCGGGATATGATCCCCTTGATGAAGACAGAGGCAGAGCCTTCCGTGATCCTGTCCTCGCTCTTGTAGCAGACCCGTCCGCATCGCTCGATCTGCTCGAGGATCCGCCCTTCCATCCAGTAATCGTCGAGGATCTGGCAGGATTGTTCACGTATCCGCATAGTTACTCCCTAATTTTTCAAGGCCTGATTTATTTACCGCGTCCTGCGTCCTAGTCTGCGGAATAAAATGAGGCATATGCCCGGTAGGTCATGTAGAGGTCGGCCTTGTGTGCGATCTCAAAGGGCGAATGCATGCCGAGTAGCGGTGGCCCTGCGTCCACGATGTCGAGCCCGTGGTATGCAAGGTACTTGGCCACGGTCCCGCCGCCGCCTTCGTCAACCTTCCCGAGTTCACCTGCCTGCCAGACCACGCCCGCCCTGTTCCAGATCCTCCTGATCCATCCCATGTATTCTGCATGGGCATCGTTGGCGGCGGCTTTGCCCCGGGACCCTGTGTACTTGGTGAGGCAGATGCCGTATCCCATGCGGGCGTCGTTTCTTATTTCATGGACATCCAGGTAATCCGGGTCGATGCCTGCAGTGACATCCGCGGAGATGGCCTTTGAGGCGAAGAGGATGGAGAGGAGGGCATGGGGGTCGGCCGGCCTTCCCTCGCCTTTCATGAGTTCGTAGATGAGGTGTTCGAGGAATCGGGACTTGGCTCCGGTATTCCCGTCGCTTCCTATCTCCTCCTTGTCGAGGAAGAGGGCGACGGCCGTAAGTGGGGGGTCTTTGATGTCGAGGATGGCCCGCAGAGAGGCGAATGCGCACGTCCGGTCGTCATGGCCGTAGGCGCCGAGAAAGGCCCGGTCGAATCCCACGTCCCGAGCGCTTCCAGCGGGGACGATCTCTATCTCCGCGCTCACCAGATCCTCTTCCACGATACCGTACCGGTCCCGGAGGAGCCGGAGTATACCGAGCTTGACGGCTTCCTTCAGGTCCTCGGGCCCGAGGAGGGGAAGCCCACCGGCGAGGACGTTCAGTTTCTCTGCCGGAAAGGCGTCGCTGAGCTTCTTTTCCCCCTGTACCTTGTGTGCAAGGTGTGGAAGGAGATCGTTTATGACAAGGACCGGATCCGACGGGTCCTCGCCGAAACATATGGAGACCTTCTCTCCTCCTTCTGTGAGGACCACGCCATGGAGGGCGAGGGGCCGCGAGAGCCAGTGGTACTTCTTGATCCCCCCGTAGTAGTGTGTTTTCAGGTATGCCAAGGAGAAATCCTCGTAGAGGGGATTTTGCTTGAGGTCGAGGCGAGGTGCGTCGATATGGGATGCAATGATGCGCAGACCATTCGAGAGGGGTTTTCTCCCGGGACGAACAAGGGCGGCGAGCTTGCCCCGAAAGGTCCTGATCTCGGGCCGTGTCCTGCCGGAGGACTCCCCGGAACGGACAAATCCTGCCTTTTCGGCGATCTCCTCGATGATGGATACCGCCTCTCTCTCTGTCTTCGCCTCGGACAGGAAGGCCCTGCATGCGTCCGCGTACGAGGCGCATTCCTCGCGTTCCTTGGGGCCGAGGCTCTCCCAGACGGGTTTTCCTGTTCGAAGGAGGTCTTTAGCGAGTTTCTTGCAATCGGATTTGGATAGTCTTTCGTTAGGCATGGAATATTACCTCAGGATATGGAAAGTCCCGCACGGACGGCTCCCTGCGGGCGGGAATCTGGCATTTCAGGGAGACGTCGTATATTATACGAGACTCTTCACAGGGGCATCCAGGATCGTACCTTTCGGAAGATAACAAAGGGCATCGTGATTTTTACGTGTACCATTGGGAGAAGCCGCATGGCAAGAGTGACTGTAGAAGATTGTCTGGAAAGGGTTTCGAGCCGATTCATCCTCGTCTATCTCACCATTGAGCGTGTGAAGCAGCTCAGGAAAGGGGCCAAGCCCCTCATCGCCTGCAAGAACAAGGAGATCGTGACCGCCCTTCGGGAGATCGCCCAGGGCAAGGTCACCTTAGACAATATCGATGATCTGGCCAAGGCAACCGAGGAGCAGCGTGTCCTCCAGACCTTGAAGGCCGGAGCCGTGACAGGGGAACCGGTGGGTTCGACGGCGGAATAAACCATGTGCGGGTGTGGGAACAAGTCCTTCACCACGGAGAGTACAAATGACACAGAGAGCAGATTTATTGACATGAAGCGCGATTACTATGAGGTCCTCGGCGTCGGACGGGATGCAGGGGCGGAAGAGATCAAGCGGGCGTACCGGAAGCTCGCCCTGAAATACCATCCGGACCGGAATCAGGGGGACCCGGAGGCTGAGGACCGTTTCAAGGAGGCGGCCGAGGCCTACGAAGTCCTTCAGGATCCGCAAAAGCGCAGGATCTACGATCTCCAAGGCCACGCAGGGGTGGAAGGGACGGGTTTTCGAGGTTTTACCCGACAAGAGGACATATTTGGGGCCTTCAGCGATATTTTCGAGGAGTTTTTCGGTTTCGGCGCCGGCCGGCGGGCACGGGGTTTCGGATCCGAGGACGGCTCGGATCTCCAATACGATGTCGCCGTTTCCTTTGAGGACGCAGCCAAGGGGACGGAGATGGAGATCGAGGTCCCGCGCCTTGAGGTGTGTACAGAGTGCGGTGGGTCCGGGGCCGGGGACGGGGGCAAGGCCTCTACGTGTCCGACGTGCCGGGGCACCGGCCAGATCGTGAGATCCCAGGGCTTTTTCCGCGTCGCATCCACCTGTCCGCACTGCTCCGGAAGGGGACAGATCATCTCTAACCCCTGCCCGCGCTGCCGTGGGGAGGGGCGCGTCACAGAGAAGAGGAAGGTCAAGGTCCGAATCCCCGCCGGTGTCGACACCGGTTCCAGGCTTCGGCTCCGCTGGGAAGGGGAGGCTGGGATACGGGGCGGGGTCCGGGGGGATCTCTACCTTGTTATCCACGTGGAGCCGCACGAGTTTTTTGAGAGGCGTGGAAACGACATCTTTCTCAGGATGCCCCTTTCCCTTGTTCAGGCCTGTCTCGGGGACGAGGTCCAGGTACCCAGCCTCGACGGTCCCCAGACCCTTGTCATACCACCCGGGACCCAGACAGGGGCGACCTTTCGAATGAGGGGCCATGGGGTCCCGGATATTCGGGGATTCGGACGTGGGGACCAGATAGTGGAGGTTACGGTCTCCATCCCCACGAAATTGACCGATCGTCAGAAGGAGATCCTTCGGGAGTTCGCGGCCATTGAAAAGGAAAAGGAAGAAGGCGGAATCTTTCGAAAGTTTTTCCGGCGGTTTGAGGCCCGTTCCGAAAGTGAAAGAAAGGATGCCGCATCGTGACCGCAGGGACCTTCACCCATCTCGATGACAGGGGACGGGCGCGTATGGTGGACGTGGGTGGAAAGCAGGCGACCCTTCGGGAGGCGAGGGCATCCGCCCGGATCAGGCTCGGCGAAAAGGCATTCGGGCTGGTCTTCGGGGGGGAGCTCCCCAAGGGTGATGTCCTCGCTGTCTCGCGTGTGGCCGGGATCATGGCGGCCAAGAAGGTGGCGGATCTCATCCCACTCTGCCACCCCCTGCCGCTTCATGCCGTCGAAGTCACCTTCGAGCCGGATTCGGGTTCGTGGTCCGTCCGGGTTGTTGCTACGGTCCGGACCAAGGGCGTTACCGGGGTCGAGATGGAGGCGATGACTGCGGTTTCTATTGCGGCGCTTGCTTTTTATGATATGTGCAAGGCCGTCGAAAAGGGGATCGTCATCGAATCGATCGAACTCGAGTACAAGTCGGGCGGCAAGAGCGGCGTCTGGCAAAGACAACCTGCAGGAGAATAGGAACCGATGGATCAGAAGCAACTGGACCATTTCCGGTCCATCCTTGAAAGGCAGCTCGGAGATCTCTTGGGCGAGGCGGGCAAGACCCTCGAGGAGATGACCGAGATGGAAGAGAATTACCCGGACCTCACCGATCGGGCCTCCGTGGAGTCGGATCGGGGGTTCGAACTCCGAATCCGCGATCGGGAGAGAAGGCTCATCAAGAAGATCAGGAAGGCCCTTGAACGAATCGAGAACGGGACATACGGGATATGCGAAGGCTGTGGAGAGGAGATAGGGGCGAAACGCCTTGAGGCGAGGCCGGTGACAACCCTCTGCATAGAATGCAAATCCCGCCAGGAGCAGGAGGAGAAGGCACGGGGGCAATAAATAAAGATGAAACTTCATGTGGCCTTTCTCTGGCATATGCACCAGCCCCTGTATCTCGATCCGAGACGGGGCAGGTTTTCCATGCCATGGGTACGGCTCCATGGATTGAAGGCCTACCATGACATGCTCACAAGCATCGAGGAGGTGCCAGGGGCTCGGGCGACCTTTAACCTCGTCCCGTCCCTGCTCTTTCAGATCCAGGCCTATCTGAACGGGGGGACGGACGCATTTCTCGACATGAGCCGGATCCCCGCTGGGGATCTGGATGGGCCGTCTGTCGATTTCATTCTCACCCATTTTTTCAGCTGTCACTGGCCGACCATGGTGGCCCCCTATCCCCGCTATGTCCAGCTCCTCAACCTGCGGGGAAGGGAATATTCGCCTGCCAGGGCCCAGGATGCGAGACGCAGTTTTTCCCGTCAGGACCTCCTCGACCTCCAGGTCTGGTTCAACCTCACGTGGATCGGCTACACAGGCAGACGGGATCCCTTCGTCCAAGGACTCTTTCAGAAAGGGCGTCTCTTCACCGAGGAGGAAAAGGGCAAGCTGCTCGATTTCCACCTGGAGTACCTTGGAAGGCTCATCCCGCGATACACCGACCTTTGGAACCGCGGCCACATAGACATTACGACAACCCCGTTCTATCACCCCATCCTTCCCTTGATCTTCGACACCGACATCGCTGCTCGTGCCAATCCGGGTGTCCGTCTCCCTCCCCGCTTCTCCTACCCCAAGGACGTGGCGGTCCAGCTCGACAGGGCGCGGCGGTTTTGCTCCAAGACGTTCGGCAGTGCGCCCACGGGCCTCTGGCCCTCTGAGGGGTCCGTCGCCCCGGAGGTGGTTCCGTTTGTGGTCGATGCGGGTTTTTCCTGGATGGCCACGGATGAATCCGTGCTTTTTTCTTCTCTTGACCATCACGGACCCGAGTGCCTCTTCCAGCCCTACCGCTTCGAGTTCGAGGGAAAGGCCGTGGATATGGTTTTTCGTCACCACGAGCTCTCGGATCTCATCGGTTTTGTCTATAAGGGCAATGATCCTCATGTCTCTGTTAGCGATTTCATCGGTCGCCTCCACGAGATCCTGGATCGGACCCGGACCTTATTGCGTTTTCCTTTCGTCGCTGTCATCCTCGACGGCGAAAATCCTTGGGAATACTATCCAGATGGCGGCGAGGCCTTTCTCGCCGGGCTTTATGCAAAGATCGATAAGGATCCGGATCTGGAGCTGGTCACCATCACCGACTACCTCTCCGCCCATCCACCCTCGAAGACGCTTCAAAGACTCCATTCCGCCTCCTGGATCAATAACGATTTCGGGATCTGGATCGGGGGCGAGGAGGAAAACAAGGCCTGGCAGCTCCTTGGGGAGGCCCGGGAGGCCATCGAACGCTTTCGCCTGGAGAACCCTGGAGACACCCGTGCGGACAAGGCCTTCGAGTTCGTCCTGGCCGCCGAGGGAAGCGATTGGTTCTGGTGGTACGGAGACAAATTTGCCACTGATTACGCATACGAATTCGACGAGCTTTTTCGCGCCAATCTTCAAGGTGTCTACATTGCCCTCGACCTCCCCGTGCCACCGGCCCTGTTCGATCCTGTCCGCAGACCCCGGCCGGCCCGTCCCGCCGTTCTCCCTCTTGCCTTTATCCACCCCACCATAGATGGCAGATTGAGCTATTATTGGGAATGGGCAGGGGCGGGCGTGCTCCCGCTGGATGACAAAGGGGAAACCATGCACAAGGGAGAGGGTCGAATCTCGGAGCTGGCCTATGGGTTTGACCCCACATGGCTGTATCTCAGGATCAAGGCACGGGAATCCTTTTCCGCGTGGAACGGTCAGGAAAGGCTCATTGTCCGTCTAACCTCGCGTGACCATGTCGTCTCCATCGGGTGTGGACTGAGGGAGGGCGATTCGCAGGCATGGGAATGTCATGTCACAAGGGATTCGGAGGAGCTTTCCGTGATGGAAACCGGTGTCCGGTGGGCCGTGGGCGATGTGATGGAGATAGCCATCCCCTTTGCCCTCCTTGCCGCTGGGGTCCATGATGAGGTCATGGTGACCTTGGAGATGGAGCTCAACGGCCTTGTCCAGGACCGGTGGCCCTCGGAGGGTTACATCTCCGTCATGGTCCCGGATGCGGATTTTGAAAAAAGAATCTGGCTCGTATGAGGAAGAAATGTCAGAATTCCGAAAAGATCCCATTGTCGCCCGCTGGGTGATCATAGCAAAGGAGCGGGGAAAACGCCCAACGGATTTCGTCATAGAGGAAGAGAAGACGACCGGAGGATTTTGCCCCCTCTGCGAGGGAAACGAACACACGACACCTCCAGAGGTCCTCTCCTATGGCCGGCCCGGCTACGCTCCGAACATGCCGGGCTGGAAACTCCGGGTCGTTCCGAACAAGTTTCCCGCCCTTGTCGTTGAGGGCAACCTGAACAAACGCGGAGAGGGTATGTTCGATGAGATGAATGGTATCGGGGCCCACGAGGTCATCATCGAGACACCCCGCCACGGTGAGGTCATGGCGACCATGACTTCGGAACAGATCTCGCTCATTTTCCAGGCATATCGGGACCGGATGGCAGATCTCGCACGGGACATGCGGTTCCGCTACATCATAATCTTCAAGAATTTCGGCAGGGCCGCAGGGGCATCTCTCGAACATTCCCACTCCCAGCTCATCGCCCTTCCCATTGTCCCGTACCTGATCCAGGAGGAGATCGACAGCGCCCACCGGTACTTCACGTACAAGGACCGGTGCGTTTTCTGTGACATCATCCATCAAGAGCAATCCCAAGGTGTGAGGGTCGTCTGCGAAAACGCCGAATTTATCACCATCTGTCCTTTCGCTCCCCGCGCCCCTTTTGAGATGTGGGTCCTGCCCAAACGGCATAAATCCGATTATGTCGCCCTCGATGACCAGGGAAGGCGTTTGTTGAGCGACCTCTTTCTCGAGACCATGCGCAGGCTCGACAAGGCCCTCCCACGCGTGCCGTATAACTTCATGCTCCATACCGCCCCTATCCGCACCCCGGATCTCGAACATTATCACTGGCACATCGAGATACTCCCCAAGCTCACCATGGTCGCAGGGTTCGAATGGGGGACGGGATTTTACATCAATCCGACACCGCCCGAGGAGGCGGCGAGTTTCCTGCGCGAAATCAGACTCGATCGATAGTAATGGAGGTGTTTAATGGCCGAGAACGGAAAAAAGAAGAAGATACTCGTGGTGGATGACGAAGAGAGCATACATTTTCTCTATCGGGAGGAATTCGAGGAGGAGGGCTATGAAGTGACTTCCGCCATGAGCGGAGAGGAGGCACTTGCAGCCTTTGACGCCGACATGCCGGATCTCGTCATCCTGGATATAAACATGCCTGGGATGGACGGAATCGAGGTGTTGCGCCAGATGAAACAGAAGCGTCCTGATGTCCCTGTGATTTTGAGCTCAGCCTATCCGGAGTACAAGCAGGATCTGGCCTCGTGGGCTTCGGACGACTACATTGTCAAGTCCTTCAGCCTCGATGAGCTGAAGGACTCAGTCAGGAGGCATCTGGCCAAAAAATGATGACACGCCAGGTGGAGACGTAAAGGGGAATGCGGGCCTTTTCTGTGTTCTCTGAGTTATCTGTGTCCTCTGAGGTGAGTCTTATCAGGAACGCGCAGGCGAAAGGGAATGCGGGTCCTTTTCTCCTCTGGCGCAGTAGACGGAAAAACCCACTGGAACGATACCCGACTTTCCCGTACATGCGGGATAAGGGGAACTTTTCCCCCTCTTCCCATCGATCCACATAGTCGCATATTTGCAAAAGCAATGGCTGTTACCCGGTATCGATGGCTCGAAATGCCGGCAGACAAGGGCTTCTGTATCCATATAACCGGAGGTCTGCGCTCCCGGACATTTGTCAGAAAATGGCAATCCTGCCATAATGAACTCCACGAATTGAAATGTTTTATGTACTAACTACGCAATAAATATACCACTAAAATTGATCTATTTGTTACATTTTGTTGCAATTACATCGAATGAAAGGGCCATGTCAAGTCTTTTATTCCATCCTTGATGTAATTTTTTTCTTGGTGAGAGAGTTTTTTACAGAAGTTTATTTCCTTTTCCCCGGAGCCGATACGAAAGGTGACAAGGAGGACCTGCCCACATGACCCATGCGGATCGGGAACAGAGAAAGTCTGTGCGCCTGCCGTTTCCATCTGAAATCGTCTTTTCGGATGGATCGAGGCTTTTTTCCGAACACATCGTCAATATAAGCACCGGGGGTATCCTTACAGAGACATCGCGAAGCTGCGAGCCGGGAACAGAGGTCGTATTGACCCTTCCGTTCGTCCCTCCGCGAAAGGTCAAGGGGGTGGTCAAGTGGTGCACGAAAAAGGGCCTTGTGTATCAAGCAGGCATCCAGTTTGTGGACTTGACTCCTGAACAGGAAAGCTCCATCCGTGAATGCATGTATGGGCTTTTCTGGAGATGAGAAGGTCCGCCCTCTTTCCTGGCGAGAGCGCCGTTTCTGTTGACAGAAAGAAGGGTGCGAGGTAATTTTTTTTAATACTTGGCCTTGTTTTGGAGCCAATTGAAAAATCAGGAGGTATGTCTTGGCCAACCACGCTTCCGCCCTCAAGAGGGCTCGACAGGACGCAAAAAGAAATCTCAGAAACCGTTCTCGCAAGACGCGGGTCAAAAACGTCGTCAAGGAGGTCGAGGCAGCCATCTCTCGAAAAGCCGTCGATGAGGTCGTCGTCCTTTTGAGAAAGGCACAAAAGGTCATCGACAAGGTTTCTGCCACCGGCACCATACATAGGCGCACAGGCGCCCGCAAGATCTCCCGGCTCGGTAAAAAGGTCGCGGGTCTCCTCACCCAGCGTTCGGAAGCGGCCTCTTCCTAAAAAAGTTCCGCGATCCGGTGGTGGATGATCTCCGCCACCGTCCGGCTGAGTTTTCTGAGGGACTCGTCCTTGAGTCCTTCAGTCTCCATAAGTTCTCTTCCCACAAGGAAATCCTCGTAACGTGAGATGTCCGCCGTCTCCCAAAGGATTTCTCCTGTTTTTCGGTCCACCAGGCGGACGGAACAGACCGCGCTGATGCGCCGTTCGATGGCCTGGTCGTAGCGGACGTAGGAAAGGCCGGAAGTGGCCACGCTTGCGACCTCACCTTCAAGGATGACATCCGCTTCCTCCGGAGAGGCGAGGTTCAACGGGCCGCTCCTCACAAATTCCTGCCTAAGATCGTCGGTGATCCAGACCCCGAGAAGAAGCTCGTTGGTTCGGTTTTCCCACGGGGCCACATGGACGGTCTTGATCCAGGATGGGATGGCGGGATTAGCTCCTTGCTGGAGGTGGTACCCGCAGCCGGAAATGGACCCGAGGATGAAGAATATGGATAGGAGCATTTTTCCCGCAGGCTTCGTGTTCATCACTTGACCACGAGGTTGAGGAGCCGTCCGGGAACGTGGATGGTCTTAACTATGCGTTTCCCCTCCATGTGAATGCGTATTTTGGGTTCCTGCATGACCCGGTAGACGATATCCTCCTCTGCGGCATCCCTTGGGACCTCGATCTCACCGCGGAGCCGTCCGTTCACCTGGACGGCGATCCTGACGGTCTCGGCCTGGGCGATTCGGGGATTCGCCTGGGGCCATGGGGTTTGGGAGAGAGAGACCTTGTGGCCGAGCATGGCCCAGAGTTCTTCGGTCATGTGGGGGACCATGGGGCAAAGAAGAAGGAGGATGCTCTCCACCGCTTCGGCAAGCACTGCCCAGGCGGCGCGTCCGTCCGCGTCCTGCGCGTTTTTTTGAGTTTGAAGGAGAAAGGCAGTAACCTCGTTGACGAGCTCCATTACTGCGCTGATGGCCGTGTTGAAATGGAATCTCGTCTCCAGATCATCCGTGGCCCGGAGGATGGTGGCGTGGGTCTTTCGCCTAATGGCGCGGAGCTCGGCCGGAAGGGCATCTACAGGCTCGAGGGACGCCTTGTTCCTGGAGCCAGAGGAGAGCCCTTCCAGATTCTCAGTGACCAAACGCCAGACCCTCTGAAGGAAACGGTGAGCTCCCTCGACCGCCTGGTCGTTCCACTCCAGGTCTTTTTCCGGCGGGGCCGCGAAGAGGATGAAGAGCCGGACCGTGTCTGCTCCGTAGCGCTGGATCATGGCGTCCGGGTCCACGACGTTCCCCTTGGACTTGGACATCTTGGCCCCGTCCTTTAGGACCATCCCCTGGGTGAGGAGATTGGAGAAGGGTTCATCCACATGGAGGTATCCCAGATCCCGCAGCGCCCGGGTGAAGAAACGAGAGTAGAGAAGGTGGAGGATGGCGTGCTCGATCCCCCCAATGTATTGGTCCACTGGAAGCCAGGCGGCCGCCCGTTTGGGGTCGATGGGGGTGTTGTCCGCGTCCGGACAGGTATATCGGGCGAAATACCAGGAGGACTCGACGAAGGTGTCCATGGTGTCGGTGTCCCGCCGGGCCAGGGCTCCGCAGGAGGGGCATGGGACGTTCACGAAACCTTGGAGCGAGGGGAGGGGGGAGCGGCCAGTCGAGTCGAAAGCCTCATCCGTGGGTAAGACCACTGGGAGATCTTTTCGGGGGACAGGAACAATCCCGCACCTTTCGCAATGGATCATCGGTATGGGAGTGCCCCAGTACCTCTGGCGGGAGATCCCCCAGTCCCGGAGCCGGTAGCTGACCGTCCTTTCGCCTAACCCGAGACGCGAGAGATGGTCCACAATGGCCTCCTTGGCCGCATCGCTTTCCATCCCGTCAAACATCCCAGAGGATACCAGCCTGCCGGGTCCCTCCCACGCCCCCTCATGTGGGTCCCATGACACCCCGGGTTTCGGCTGGATGACCGTCCTGATGGGAAGCGAGTATCTCCGTGCGTATTCAAAGTCCCGTTGATCATGGGCCGGGACGCCCATGACAGCTCCCGTACCGTATCCCAGGAGCACAAAGTTGGCGAGGTGGATGGGGATCTCCTCTCCGGTCAGGGGATGACGGGCGAAGGCCCCGGAAAAGACCCCCCGTTTCTCTTTCACGTCCGTCTGCCGTTCCATAACCGGGGCCTTTCCCCATTGCTCGACAAAGGCCCTTACGGCGGATTCCTGGGAGGTCCCGGAGGCGAGATCCAGGGCCGCGGGGTGACCGGGGGAGAGGGAGAGGAAGGTAACCCCGAAGAGGGTGTCGGGGCGGGTGGTAAAGACCTCGAGGGCTGAAAGGGATGCCTTTGGGACCGCGAGCGGAAAGGTGATTCGGGCGCCGACACTCTTTCCGATCCAGTTCCGCTGCATGGTGAGGACCTTCTCTGGCCATCCCACAAGGGTATCACAGGCCGAGAGGAGTTCTTCAGCGTAGGCAGTGATACGCAAGAACCAGCCTTCGAGTTCCTTTTCGACGACTGGGGTGTCGCATCTCCAGCAGCGGCTGTCTATCACCTGTTCGTTGGCGAGAACGGTCCCGCAGGATTCGCACCAGTTGACCGTGGAGGTTTTTCGGTAGGCCAGTCCCTTTTCATACATCTCGAGAAAGAAGAGCTGCTCCCACCTGTAATAGGAGGGGTCACAAGTGGCGATCTCGCGTCTCCAGTCATAGGAGAGTCCGAGGCGCTTGAGCTGTTTCCTCATGGAGGCGATGTTTTCGTAGGTCCAGCGGGCCGGGTGGATGCCGTGCTTGATGGCGGCATTCTCCGCCGGGAGCCCGAATGCGTCCCAGCCTATGGGATGAAGGACATCGAAGCCTTGCATGCGCTTGTATCGGGCGATCACGTCCCCTATGGAGTAATTGCGTACATGGCCCATATGGATGCGGCCGGACGGATAGGGAAACATCTCGAGCACATAGCAGGGGCGAGAGGGATCATCAGGCGCAATGAAGAGGTTCTCCTCCTCCCATTTGGCCTGTTGCCTTTCCTCGACGGCGTGGAAATCGTATGCGCTCATGCCGGGCGCCTCCTTTTCAGGACCCCGTCGAGTATCCCGTTCACAAAGGAACCGGATTCGGAATTTCCATATTTTTTCGCGAGCTCGACTGCCTCGTTGATGGCCACCTTGGGGGGCACATTGGGGCAATAGAGGATTTCGGCGACCCCGATCCGAAGTATGTTCCTGTCTATGGAAGACATGCGATCGAGCCTCCAGTTTCTCGCATGTTTCTTGATGGTGGCGTCTGTCTCCTCACCGTGTTCCATGACGGCATTTACCAGTGAACGGGCGAAATTCCAGGTCTCTTCATCCACTGGGGATAGGGGGGGAAAGTGTTCGAGAACGGTGCGCAACGCCGTGTCCACCTCCATGTTTTCCGTCCACTCCAGCTGATAAAGGATTTGGAGGGCGATTTCCCTTCCCTGCCGACGTGAAGACATCTAAGCTCGGGCATCAATGACCCGGAGGAGATTCGCCATTTCCACGGCACTCAAGGCCGCGTCCCATCCCTTGTTTCCTGCCTTGGTGCCGGCCCTCTCTATGGCCTGTTCGATGTTCTCCGTGGTGAGGACCCCGAATGAGACAGGGCATCCGGACTGGATGGCGATCTGGGCGATTCCCTTGGAGGTCTCCGCAGCCACGTAATCGAAATGGGGCGTTGAGCCCCGAATGATGCACCCAAGGCAGATGATCGCGTCGTAACGGCCGGATGAGGACATGCGTTTTGCAACGAGAGGGATCTCGAAGGCCCCGGGGACCCAGGCGATCTCGATGGCGTCATCGGATGCCCCGTGCCTGACAAGGGCATCGACGGCCCCTCCGAGAAGACGGTTCGTGATGAATTCGTTAAATCGCGCGATTACGATTCCGATGCGGAGCCCCTGGGCCTGCAGGTGCCCCTCGTAGTTTTTTGGCATGTGTCCTCCTCGTGGTTGGGTCTTCGGGACGTCCCTAACTGACCTGAATGAGGTGACCCATCTTGTCCCGTTTGCACCTGAGATAATCGACGTTTTTTTCGTGCGGGGGGATCTCGATGGGGACCCGTTCGGTCACTTGGAGTCCGTAGCCCTCAAGTCCCACGATCTTCTTGGGGTTGTTGGTCATGAGGCGCATCTTTCGAATCCCCAGATCACGTAGAATCTGGGCACCCACTCCGTAGTCCCGGAGATCCGCCTTGAAACCGAGTTCGATGTTGGCCTCGACCGTGTCCCTGCCCCGATCCTGGAGGCAATAGGCCCGGAGCTTGTTGAGCAGGCCGATCCCCCGTCCCTCCTGGCGCATGTAAAGTAGGACTCCGCGTCCTGCACGGGAGATCTGGCACATGGCCGTCTGGAGTTGGGGGCCGCAGTCGCAGCGAAGTGACCCGAAGACATCCCCTGTGAGACACTCGGAATGGACGCGGACAAGGATGGCCTCATCCGGGCTGATCTCTCCCTCTGCGAAGACAAGGGCGATGTGTTCATGTTCGTCAAGTATGCTCGTGTAGGCGATGAGCCGCCAGTCTCCTCCGAAACGCGAAGGCAACCGGGTCTCCACCTCCCGCTTCACAAGGCTCTCCGTCCGCAGGCGATAGGATATGATGTCGGCCACAGTCGCGATCCTGATGCCGTGGCGTTCGGCAAACTTCTCGAGGTCAGGCATGCGGGACATGGTCCCGTCCTCGTTCATTATTTCACAGATGACGCCCGCAGGCGTGAGGCCGGCGAGACGGGCCAGGTCCACTGATCCCTCGGTCTGTCCGGCCCGCACGAGGACCCCTCCGTCGCGTGCCCTGAGAGGAAAGACATGGCCTGGGGTCACTATGGAGTCTGGGCCGGCATCAGGGGCCGCAGCGGCAAGGATCGTGGTTGCCCGGTCATGGGCGGAGATCCCTGTGGTCACGCCATGCGCCGCCTCGATGGAAACGGTGAAGGCGGTCCCGTAACGGGATGCGTTTCGAGTCGTCATCATGGGAAGCTGGAGCCGGTCCACGTGCTCGGCTGTCAGGGCGAGGCATATGAGTCCGCGGCCATGCAGGGTCATGAAGTTGACCGCCTCGGGCGTGACCTTCTCGGCCGCGATTACGAGATCCCCTTCGTTTTCGCGGTCTTCGTCGTCCACGAGGATGATCATTTTCCCGTGTCTGATGTCTTCCAGAATATCTTCGATGGGCGAGATGGGCATTGGTTTTCCCTTGCGCAGAAGAACACGGCCTCCTATCAGGAATAGCCGTGCCTTCTCAGAAAATCGAGACTGATCGGTGCCTCGCGGGCGGGCGTGTCCCGTCCGGAGTCAAGCAATTTTTCAATATACTTCCCCAAAAGGTCGACCTCAATATTGACAGCGTCCCCAAGGGCGCGTTTCCCCATGGTCGTGACTGAAGCCGTGTGGGGAATGACGGCCACGGAAAACACGCACCTGGCCCTGTCATTTGACACCTGGTTTACGGTGAGGCTCATGCCGTCAACCGTGATCGACCCCTTTTCGATGATGTATTTTCCGTAGGAAAGGGGTATGGCGATCGTGAAGATGGTGAAGGCTCCGGTTCGGTGTTTTCCGATGATCTCTCCCGTGCAGTCGATGTGGCCGGAGACGAAATGCCCTCCAAGACGGTCTGTGGGCAGGAGCGCCCGTTCGATGTTGACCGTGTCCCCCTTTTTGAGTGAGCCCAGATTGGATCGGGAGAGGGTCTCCGGTGAGACGTCTGCGGAAAAGGATGTGGTCGAGATTCGGGTTGCGGTGAGGCAGACGCCATTGATCGCGATGCTTTCCCCGATGCGGGGGTCATGAAGGATGAATTCAGGCCGGATCTCCAGTTCCACGCCTTCCTGTCTGGGTCGAATCCCCAAGACTACCCCGATCCCTTCTATGATCCCAGTAAACATCAGTCGTGTTTCAGAGCGAACGTATCGTCTTGCGGGAACCTTGAAAAATGGTCCTTTCGCCCGATGGCTGTGTTGCTCGTCGGTCAAAAATGCTCACATACAGGGAGTATGCTCCGCTTTTTGACCTCCTCGCGCCTTGNNAATCCTCATTTTTCAAGGTTCCCTTGCGAGCGGAAGCCAGTGGTATCCGTTTTTCCTGGCGCGTTGGGATCTCGACATTTGCCGGGATGTGGGGATGCCTCCGTACTTTCAAAGTATCTTTCCACATGGGTGAGCAGGCCGTGTACAAGCCAGTTGTCCCCGATCCTTCGAATGTCCACATGGTGGAGGTGCGAGGCCTCATGGATGTTTTCGCATCCAATTCCCTTTACAGCACACGGGGCGTCCTCTCCGCCGATGACCATGGGGCTCTGAAAGAAAAATGCCT
Organism: Deltaproteobacteria bacterium UBA5754; assembly: GCA_002419025.1. GTDB lineage: Bacteria > Desulfobacterota > Dissulfuribacteria > Dissulfuribacterales > UBA5754 > UBA5754. Next base: position 27,187 of record DIFG01000062.1, read on the forward strand.
CATCAACAAGGCCGAGATCAAAAAAGGATCCGTGGACGGTCGCCCCCCCCTCGACAAGGACGGACTGGATGCCGTGGGCGCCCAGGTGTTTGAGCAGGGCGGAGAGATCCACCCTCCCGTTCGGATCCGCCGGAAGGAATAAGATTCGTGCCCCGGCCCTTTCCATGGCAGTCGCGGCCTTCCCGCCCCGGGCGCCTTCCACGGCCGCGACCCAGGTCTCGGCCGAAGAACGAAGCCGAAAGATCTTATGGCGTTCAGGATCCAGGGAAAGACTGCTATCAAGGACGATGCGAAGGGGATCCCTGCCCCTTTTCGAGGAAATTCGGCAGGTGAGCTCGGGGTCGTCGGCAAGGACTGTGCCCCTGCCCACGAGGATGGCGTCCGAGATGTCCCGCAGGCGGTGGCCGTGGGCTCGTGCCCTTTCGTTCGTGATCCACTGGGAGTGGCCGGTCCGGGTGGCGATCCTTCCGTCCAGGCTGCATGCGATCTTCACCCTGACCCAAGGGAGTCCGGTGATGGAGTGCTTGGCAAACGGCGTGATCAGGTCACGGCACTCCACCTCCCGGCACCCGATCTCCACCTGGACGCCGTGAGAAGCGAGGAACCGCGCCCCGTTTCCCGCCACCTTTGGGTTGGGATCCCGTGTTCCGATCACCACTCGGGAGATGCCAGCCTCGAGGATGGCACGGGTGCACGGTGGGGTGCGCCCCTCGTGGTTGCAGGGCTCGAGTGTGACGTACATGGTCGCCCCGGAGGTTTCCCCCCGGACCGATGCGAGGGCGTTTACCTCAGCGTGGGGTGTCCCCGCCTTTTTGTGGTATCCGCGCCCGATGATGACCCCGTCCTGGACAACAAGCGCGCCCACGGCCGGATTGGGAGACGTCCTCCCGAGTCCGCGCCGGGCAAGGGCAATGGCCCGTCCCATGTATGCAATGTCACCTGCAGTGATCATCCCTCAATGATCTTCCCTTCGTCGAGGAGCTCCTGAAGCTGGTCCATGAACTCACGGAGGTCCTTGAACTGTTTATAGACAGAGGCGAATCGGACGTAGGCCACGTCATCCCATGTCTTGAGCTGGGCCATGACCCGTTCTCCGATCCATCCGCTCTGGATCTCCCTCTCGCCCTTTTCCTGGATCTCCTTTTCGAGGTTGGCCACAAAGGCATCGATGGCTTCTATGCCGATGGGACGTTTCTCGCAGGCCTTGAGGATCCCGTCGATGACCTTCTTGCGCTCAAAGGGCTCGCGCCGTCCATCCTTCTTTACCACAAGGGGCTGAAATTCCTCCACGCGTTCGTACGTGGTGAATCGCTGGGCGCATGCCGGGCATTCCCTGCGCCTCCGGATGGATCTTCCGTCCCGGCTGGCGCGGGAGTCTACAACCTTTGTCTCCGGCGCCGTGCAGAAAGGGCATCTCATTGCAGGTCCTCTCCGCTGGGCGTGTACGTTTCCGGCGGGGTGATGCGCACGAGATGAATGCCAGCCTCTTCGATCATCTCCATGGAGAGGTCATCGGTGTATCCGTCCTGGTAAAAGATGGCCCGGATGTCCGCATTGATGAGCATCTTCGTGCAGATCACACAGGGAAGGTTGGTCCCGTAGAGGGTGGAGCCGGCCACGCAGATTCCGTGTCGGGCGGCCTGGATGAGGACGTTTTGCTCGGCATGGAGTCCACGGCAGAGTTCATGTCTCTGGCCGGAAGGGATCCCGAGCCTTTCCCGCAGGCATCCGATCTCGAGGCAGTGGCGAAGGCCGCTTGGCGCACCGTTGTAGCCCGTGGCAAGTATGCGTTTGTCCTTGACGAGAACAGCACCGACCTTGCGCCTCAGGCAGGTGGAACGTTGGGCTACTAGACGGGCGATGGAGAGAAAATAGACATCCCAGGGGGGGCGCGTGTCCATAGGGTTTTACTTATGCTCCAAAAGGATGAAAATGCAAGGGCGTATAGGGTTCTTCGTCATTTTGTGTGGA
>DIFG01000080.1 GCA_002419025.1 Deltaproteobacteria bacterium UBA5754
CCACACAAAATGACGAAGAGCCGAAAAAAAGCCTGAAAGGATGCAGAAGGCCTTTGGGGTCATAGCGCGGGGCCGAGGCTGAAATGGATCCGGATCGGTGTGCCGGGTTCATCCAAGGCAAACGCGAGATCGAGACGGACGGGGCCGACCGGGCTCATCCATCGAACGCCGAGGCCCGCACCCTGCTTCAGACCTTTGGAAAAGGAATCCATGGCGTTTCCCGCGTCGTAAAACGCGGCCCCCCACCAGTTTCCGGCGATTCGGTGCATGTATTCCAGACTACCAACGAGGAGGTAGCGGCCGCCTACAACGTCTCCCTTGTCGTCACGGGGGCCGAGTTCTTCATAGGAGTATCCCCGTACACTTTGATCCCCTCCCGCGTAGAAGCGAAGGGATGGAGTAAGTTTGGAGAAATCGTCCACTCCGGTCATGCCCAGTTCCCCCCGAAGGTGGATTCGGCCGTCCTTCCAAGGGCTTCGAATCACCATGGCGGATCCGAGCGCCTGGATAAAGGACGTGGAAGAGCCGATGGCCTCGGATGTCCCTGATAGGGTCAGCCCGAGGCGGTAGCCCTTGCCGGGATCGACAGGATCGTCAGACGAGATCCGCGACCAGGTGCCACCAGGGATGAGAAAGGTAGAGGTGCGGTCGTCCTCGCCGGTTTCGAATCCTTCGTGGATGAGATTACAGAAGAGCCGTTCCTGCCACCTTCTCCGGATCATTTTCCGGGAGAGACCAAGTGTGAGGCCTTCGCTATCGCTCGTTTTGATATGTTCTTGGGTCCAGGCGGCATCGATGTCAAGGGACTCCTGGGTCGGTTTTCCGAGCGGAACGGAATAACCTGCTGAAAGGGTGTTCCTGGTCTCCGAGAGGGCGAGGTGTGTGCGCAGGGAGTGGCCCCACGCATTCACCCGCCTCCGTTCCCATCCGGCGGTTCCCCGAAGGCCGGTGTCCGTCCCGTATCCGGCCGATAATGTATAGGCGTTCGGTGGTTTAGGGACGAGTTCGACCTCTACCGGTATATATTCCCCCAGCGCGTCTTCCCTATCCGGTTGGATTTTAATCAAGGAAAAATCGTTTGTGCTCGTCAGCGCATCCTCCAGGTCGAGGAGGGCGGTATTGGAGTAAGGATCTCCATAGGCAAAGGGCGCGAAACGGGAGAGATATTTTGGATCGTAGGCGTTCTGAAGGAAGGTCAGGCGTCCGAACCGGTACCTTGTCCCGGTATCGAGGAGAAGATTGACTGTAGCTGTACCGGCGTCGGGATCTACACGGATCTCGTGTATGGCAAAGGAGGCGTCGAGATATCCCAGACTCGTTGTCTCCTTCAAGAGGTCCTTTTTCCCCGTCTCGTAGATATGTTGTCTGAGAACATCTCCTTTACGGATTGGAAAATTCCGGACGAGTCTCTGGAGACGGACATCCTCGGAGCCCTCTCCGCTAAGTTCTACACGGACCTGGGAGACATGGACTGGGGGGCCGGCCTCGATGGTGAATGTGGCCCTGTATGTCCCGTTCCTTTCCGTAAGCGAGGAGGAGATGACGGGTTTGAAATATCCGAAGGGCTGGAGGGCGGTTTCGATCTCGCCGGGGGCCTTTTTGTAGAGGAGCCGAAGGGATTCCGCCGTAAGGTCAGGGGACCCGCGTTCTCTGGAAAGTGAGAGAAGGGCGCGGACGTTTTTCTCAAGATCCCCTTCGATACCCTTGATCACGATTTCCACCGGTAAAGTGGTGGGCGTCCCCGATGCCGAGACGGGGAAGAGGCATACGATGAACGCACTGAAGAAATTGAGGATCAGTACGATTCGTCGTCTCATTTCTGATATTGACAACAAAGTTTTCTTGCCTCGGGGCCATATCTGCTTAGTGTATATGATTATTAGCCCCATTGATATCAAAGAGGAGATCATTCAGCCATGACCGCCCATTTCATGCAGCCAGAAGAATCCATCAAACTGACTGACATCCCGTCCGAGCTTCCCATCCTACCCCTTCGAAATACAGTGGCCTATCCCTTCACCATCCTGCCTCTTGCCATAGGTATCGCCCGATCTGTCCGGCTCATCGAGGATGCCCTCGAAAAGGACAGGCTCATCGGGCTCGTTGCCATGAAAGACCCCGAAGTCCAGGAGCCCCTTCCCGGACAGGTCTACGAGACCGGAACCGTGGCTCTCATCCAGCGGGTCGCCCGGACCCCGGACAATACCCTTCAGGTGGTCGTCCAGGGGATCGAGCGATTTCGAGTAGAGTCATGGCTCGATCCATCTCCTTACCTCCGCGGGCGGATCGTTCTTGCCCCGGACACGGTGGAGGAAGACGTCGAGCTGGATGCCCTGAAGAGGAGCCTTGCCGATCTTTCCCGCGAGGTGATGTCCCTCCTTCCCAATGTCCCAAGGGAATTCGGCGCCTTTCTCGACAAGGTGAAGGATCCCAGGTTTCTTGCCTACCTCGTTGCATCGAATGCCAGGCTCGATGTCCCCGAGGGGCAGATGATCCTTGAGACGGACTCCCTCAAGGAGAAACTCCGCATGCTCGTCTCTCATCTTGGCAGGGAGCGGGAGGTCCTCACCCTCGAACAGAAGATCGAGACCGAGGCCAGAGAAGAGATGGACAAGGCCCAGAGGGAGTATTTCCTGCGTCAGCAGCTCAAGGCCATTCGCAAGGAACTCGGAGAATACGAGGAAGGTCAGGACGTGGCCGACGAGTACCGCCGCAAGATCGACGAGGCCGAACTTCCGGAGGAGGCCCGAAAGGAGGCGGAGAGAGAGCTTAAGCGCCTCGAGGGGCTTTCCCCCCAGGCCGCAGAGTATTCTGTCATCAAGACCTATCTCGACTGGCTCGTGGAGCTCCCGTGGAACGTCATCGATAGCGACCGGCTGGATATCGCCCATGCCCGAGCCGTCCTGGACGAGGATCACTATGATCTCGAAGAGGTGAAGGATCGGATCATAGAATACCTCGCTGTGAGAAAGCTCACAGCCGAACGGGGGATCGACCGGAAAACAGCAGCTGGAGGAGAGGGGGCCATGGGGGCGATCCTCTGTTTTGCTGGCCCTCCAGGGGTGGGAAAGACGAGCCTCGGGCAGAGCATCGCCCGCGCCCTCGGAAGGAGGTTTACTCGTATGAGCCTTGGCGGCATGCGGGACGAGGCCGAGATCCGTGGGCACCGCCGGACCTACATCGGGGCCATGCCGGGCCGCATCATCCAGGCCATCAAGCGGGTCGGGACAAGAAACCCTGTCTTTATGCTGGACGAGGTGGACAAGGTGGGAAAGGACTGGCGGGGGGATCCCTCGAGCGCCCTCCTTGAGGTCTTGGACCCGGCCCAGAACCATGCATTTCGTGACCACTACCTCGATGTGGATTTCGACCTGAGCGACGTCATCTTCATCGCGACCGCAAACCAGCTCGAGACCATTCCTGAACCCCTGAAGGACCGAATGGAGATCATCCAGATCGACGGGTACACGGAACACGAGAAACTCCACATAGCCAGGACCTATCTTATACCCCGCCAAATCCGGGCGAACGGCCTCGAGCCCGGGGAGATTGAGTTTCAGGACGATGCCATTCGAAAGATCATCCAGGACTACACACGCGAGTCCGGGGTCAGGGACCTGGAGCGCCAGATCGGTTCGATCTGCCGAAAGACGGCGGTGCGGATCGCGGAAGGAGGCCGGTCGGGAACCCTGGTGGTGACTCCGGAAAAGGTACGGGAATTTCTCAAAAGGGAGCGTTTCTTTTCAGAGGTTTCGGAAAAGATGGAGATCCCCGGCATCGCGACCGGGCTAGCGGTTACCGCGACCGGCGGTGACATCCTCTTCATCGAGGCCACCCGAATGAAGGGAAAGGGCGGGCTTACCCTCACCGGCCAACTCGGAGACGTCATGCGGGAAAGCGCCCAGATCGCCTACAGTTATGTGCGATCCAAGGCGGCGGATCTGGGGATCGATCCGGACATCTTCGAGGGGATGGACATCCATGTCCACGTACCTGCGGGCGCCATTCCCAAGGACGGCCCGTCGGCAGGGGTGGCCATGGTGTGCGCCATCGCAAGCCTCCTATCCGGTCGTCCGGTGCACTACACCGTGGGGATGACGGGGGAGATCACCCTGCGGGGCAGGGTCCTTCCTGTTGGAGGCGTCAAGATGAAGGTCCTTGCAGCGCACCGTGGAGGGCTTTCGACCGTTATCCTGCCGAGGAGAAATGAAAGGGACCTGGACGACCTGCCGGAAGATGTGCGGAGCGCAGTCCGTTTCATCCCTGTGGACACCATAGACGAGGTTTTGGACGCGGCCCTTGTGTCCTGAATCCGTGAGCCGGCGCCCATCCATGGGCGCCCTGCTCCACATGATCCGGGATCGGGTTTTGGGGCATGGGTCATACCGGTATGGCGCTTTTCGAGACGACCCTATCCGCAAAGGCAAGGACGAAGTCCCGCTGTGCGGGAGTGGCGAACGCGATGCATGTGCATCGAATTCTGGCCCTGCTCCGGACGAGGAGTTCGAACGTGACCTCCCTCCGGCCCATTTCGATGCCCACGGCAAAGGGCCTGCAATCCCTGTGTGCGAATTGTTCCGGGGAAAGGAGGTCATCCGGGATGTTGAGCCAGTAGAGGTTTTCCAGTCCCGAACGCTCGCAGGCCGAGTCGAGGAAGGCCCGTATCCGGGCGATCTCTTCCTCCCTGAGTTCGTCAATGACGTACTGTCTCATGTTATTTTTACTCTCCGATGACCTTGACGAGGACCCGTTTTCTCCTGCCGCCGTCGAATTCCCCGTAAAAGATCTGTTCCCACGGGCCGAAATCAAGTCTCCCGCCCGTGACCGCCACTACCACCTCCCGTCCCATGATCTGCCTCTTTAGATGGGCGTCTCCGTTGTCTTCTCCGGTGAGATTGTGGCGGTAGCGAGAAACGGGTTCGTGCGGGGCAAGCATCTCGAGCCATTCTTCGTAGTCGGCGTGAAGCCCCGATTCGTCGTCGTTGATGAAGACCGAGGCCGTGATGTGCATGGCGTTCACGAGGCAGAGGCCTTCCATGACGCCGCTTTCTCTAAGGCATTCCTCCACCTGGCTCGTTATGTTCAGAAATGCCCTCCTTGTAGGGACGTGAAACCAGAGTTCCTTTCTGTGGCTTTTCATCATGAGCTCCTCAGGGCTATGAGTAGTTTCAGATTTCCTTCTCCACCTTCCTGCCATCATGTGAGATTTCGCCTTTTCTGGGTCTTGCGTCCTTGAGGCGGAGCGAGATCTGTCTTTTCCCGTTCCATACCGAAAGGCTCGGGGTGCAGGCGAGTTCCATGCGGTCCCAGGAAAGATCCGCCTTGTCTCCGTGTCCCCACGCGAGGAGATCAAGGGCCGGGCCGTTTGAATGGGGGGAGCTGAGCCTGAGCTTCAGGTGTCCCTTGCCCACGAGCCGCCTTTCCCGGACATGAAAGTCCTGGAGGGCGAGGACCGGTGGCGGGTATCCCGCTCCGAAGGGTTCGAGGAGGGGATAGAGACGGCAAAATTCCGTGGATGCGATTTCCTGGACGGAAACCGAAAGGTCAACCGGGAGAACAGGTGTGTATGCGGCCCGCCCGATCTGCGCCTGGATGACCTCCTCGAAGGCCCGTGTAAAGGCGGAGATACGATCCTCCGGTAGATGGAGCCCGGCCGCTGACTGGTGTCCACCGTATTTGTCAAGGAAGGAGGCGCATGACCGAAGGGCCTCCATGAGGTCGATCCCTTCAGGGGAGCGGGCGGAGCCGTGGGCGATCCCCTCGTGAATGGTAAAGAGGATGACAGGCCTGAGATGACTTGATGAGAGTCTGCTCGCCGAGATTCCAAGGACTCCCCGTCTCCATGCGGCGCTCGCACACACGTAGGCTGGCCTCTCTCCCTGTGCGTGGATCATCCGCTCCGCCTCTTCGAAGATCTTTCCATCCTCGCGCTGTCGGCTTTCGTTCAGGGACTGGAGTTCAGATGCCAGATCAGCGGCCGTGTCTGAGTCGTTCGCCTCGAGAAGGAGCTGGGCCGTCCGAGCGTGGTCCATGCGTCCGGCGGCGTTGATGCGGGGCGCTATTCGAAACGCAATGTCCTCGACGGAGAGCGGGGGAGTGATGCGGCATGCGGCCATTAGGGATGCGATCCCAGGGCGAGCCGCAGCTCCAAGGACCTCGAGTCCTGCCCGTACGAGTATTCGGTTGTCCCCGAGCAGGGGGACCATGTCGGCCACGGTCCCGATGGCTACGAGATCGAGATATTCCTTGAGATTGGGAATGGGGCGGCTGTTCCAGAAGCCGAGGCCATGGAGTCTGCTCCTCATGGCCCTCACAAAGGTGAAGGCGACCCCAACGCCGGCCAGCTCCCTGAAGGGATACGAACAGTCGGGGCGCTTGGGATTCAGGACAGCCGCAGCCGGTGGAAGATAGGGCGGGGGTTCGTGGTGATCGGTCACGATGACGTCTATGCCGAGGGTACGGGCGTGGGCGATCTCGTCGTAGTTCGAGACGCCGCAGTCCACGGTGATGACGAGGGTGCGGCCCTCGGAGGAGAACCGGGAGAGGGCGTCCGGGTTCAATCCATAGCCTTCTCTTTCCCGGTGGGGGATATGCACGGAGACGTCGAGCCCGAGCCCCTTCAGAAAACGGGAGAGCACGATGGACGCGCTTACCCCGTCCGCGTCGTAATCCCCGAAGACCGCAACGCGCTCCCTGGCGTCGAGGGCGGCGATCACCCGTTCAACGGCCCTTTCCATGTCCACCATGGTAAAGGGATCGTTCAGACTGGAAAGGGAGGGGGTGAGGTGGTAGATTACATCGTCCGGTGTGGTAATCCCCCTCTGGACAAGGATCGCGGCGATGGGAAAGGTGATGCCTGTACTGGATGCAATCTTGTTTGCAAGATCCCTGTCAAGAGGACGTCTATGCCAGCCGTGACCGAGAAACAGGGAGTTCATGGGCGATGAAACTACCCAGGGGAGAAAGGCGTGTCAAATGCGGCGGATCGTACGATTGCGTTCCTCTCGCACCGCATGTAGCCTCCTCCACTCTTTCTATGGCGGCAAAAGGGTCCTGCCGAGACCGCCTGATGACCATTACAGCGAGGATAGACCCGAGCGCCGTGCACTTTCTGAAGTTTGTCCTCGAGGGGCATGATAATCTCTTTCTCCTTACGACTCTGGACCGGAAGACCGGCCTGGTCCTGATCCGCCACGCTGAAGGTGCGCTTCCGGATCTGAGACGGATCCTGGAATCCTTAAGGGAAAGGATCGGCCTTGTCTCTTTCCAGCCCCTGTTCGTACAGGAGAAAGGAGGTCCGGCAGCGGTCTCATGAAGCGCCTCTATATCGCCACCCTCGGGTGCCAGATGAACGAATACGATTCCCTGAAGATAGCCCAGGTCCTCTCCCGGGACCATGTCGTCACGGACACGCCAGAAGATGCGGATCTCATACTCTTGAACACGTGTTCCATAAGGGAAAAGGCCGAAAACAAGGTTTACAGCCTGGCCGGACGATTTCGGCTCCTCAAGGAGGAACGCCCGGAGCTCCTCGTCGGCGTGTGCGGGTGTGTGGCCCAGCAGGAGGGGGCACGGCTCCTTAGGCGTCTTCCCTTCCTGGACCTGGTTTTCGGACCCCAGGGTATCTACCGCCTGCCAGAGATGCTCGACGCGGTGAGAAAAAGGGGAGGTCCCTGCTGTGACACCCGGCTTGTGAAGGATTACGTCATCCCCTGTCTCGATCCCCCGGTCCTGGGGGGCGGATCCGTCAAGGCCTTTGTCACCATAATGCAGGGCTGTGACAATTTCTGCACGTACTGCGTCGTGCCTTATGTTCGCGGACGGGAGACGAGCAGGCCTCCTGAGGATATCATCCATGAGGTCAAAGGGCTGGTCGCCACGGGAGCGAGGGATATCACCCTCCTTGGACAGAACGTGAACTCGTACGGGAAAAAGGGCGCAGGTTTTCCCAGTTTCCCCGAACTTTTGAAAAGGGTCGCCGCGATACCCGGGCTTTTTCGTCTCCGGTTCACGACGAGCCACCCGCGGGACATATCGGACGCCCTCATCCGCTCATTTGCCGAGATCCCGAACCTCTGCGACCATCTCCATCTTCCGGTCCAGTCCGGTTCGGACCGGATCCTCTCCCGCATGAACCGGCACTACACCCGGGAACAATATCTCGAAGTCATCCGGCGTCTGCGGTTGGCGTGCCCTTCCATCACCTTCACGACTGACGTCATCGTCGGGTTTCCCGGCGAGACAGACGAGGATTTCAGGGAGACCATGGGCCTCCTTTCCCAGGTCGAATATGACGACATCTTCGCCTTCAAATACTCGAAAAGACCCTTCACCCGTGCGGCGGACCTGGATGGACAGGTGCCGGAGGAGGTGAAACAAGAGCGGCTCGAGATCCTGCTTGCCCATCAGCGTGGGATCGGCCTGCGCCGGCATGAAAGATTCGTGGGGCAGGAGGTGGAGGTCCTTGTGGAAGGGCGGAGCAAGGCCGACCTCAATGAGTTTGCGGGCAGGACCCGCGGAAATCACGTGGTCAATTTTCCCAGTCCGACGGACTGTGTCGGCCGGTGTGTGACAGTCCCCATCATCCAGGCCAGCTATCATTCCCTCAAGGGAACATTGAAAAATGAGGATTTTCGTTCGATGGCAAGGCGCGATGAGACTTTGTAGGGGCAACCCTCGTGGTTGCCCGTTGTATGTGAGCATTTTTGACCGACGAGCAACACAGCCATCGGGCAAAAGGACCATTTTTCAAGGTTCCCTTAAGGGGAAAGGACCTATCAGGAGCCCAATATCATGAAGTTTGTCCCGGTGGACGTCTATTCCATCACCCTCGATCCGGAGAGCAATTCTCCCATCCTCATCCTCAAGGAAAAGGGCGGTGACAAGACCCTCCCCATCTGGATCGGCCTCCTTGAGGCCACAGCCATCGCGACCGAGATGGAAAAGATCGAGTTCTCCCGGCCCATGACGCACGATCTTGCCATGTCCATCGTCAAGGCCGTGGACGGCTCCATATCCCGTGTCGCCATTACCGACCTCCAGGATAATACGTATTACGCGCTCATAAGTCTCGTGGTAGGCGATAAGGTCATCGAGGTGGACTCCAGGCCGAGCGATGCCGTGGCCTTGGCGCTCAGGGCACAGGCGGAGATCTTCGTGAACGAGGCCATCATCGATCGACCCCCCGGGCAGACCGAGACCATTCTGAGAAGCGAAGACCTCACCGATGAGAAACAAAGGTGGGCCGACATCCTGGAGGAGATCGACCCCGACATCCAGAAATACAAGATGTAGTGAGACGTCATGTTCGATCTTCACTGCCACTGTTTTTTGAGCGACGGGGAGCTTCTTCCGTCCGAGCTCGTGAGAAGGGTCGAGGTCATGGGATACAGGGCGGTTGCCATCACTGACCATGCTGACGCCTCGAATCTGGAACACGTGGTCTCGAGCATCGTCAGGGTCGCAGCGGACATCAACAGGATGAGCGGGACCCGTCTCCTCCCGGGAGTCGAGCTCACCCACGTCCATCCGGAACTCATCGCCAGGCTGACGGACGATGCGCGAAGGCTCGGGGCCCTCATCGTTGTCTGCCACGGAGAGACCATCGTGGAGCCGGTGCGCCCCGGGACGAACCGGGCGGCCATAGAGGCCAGTGTGGACATCCTTTCCCATCCCGGCCTCCTGGATCCGGAAGATGCGAGGCGTGCCGCTGAAAAAGGCGTTCTTCTCGAGATCTCGGGACGCAAGGGCCACTGCCTCACCAATGGCCACGTGGCCGAGGTCGCCCGTGCGGCAAAGGCCCGTCTCGTCATCAATTCGGACGCCCACGCCCCAGGAGACTTCATGACCGCCGGGCACGCACGCAGGGTTGGGATGGGGGCCGGGCTTTCCGGGGAAGAGGTGGATCGGATCTACGAAGACGTCTGGAAGGGGATCTCCCGCCTGTGCGAGGGATAATAGCTATCAGCTGTCAGTTATCAGCTTCCGTTCATCCTGAGCTTGTCGAAAGATGAGGATAAAGGGTGATGGTCTCGTAAAAAGTCCCAGACTCGTCATGCCGGACTTGATCCNNAAACACTGGATTCCGGCCTCCGCCGGAATGCCACCAAATTGGAATTTTCGACTTTTTACGAAACCATCAAGGGTAAAGCCTCTCACCACAGAGAACACAGAGGGATCTCTTTCCCATCAGGCCGAAAGAGGCCCGTAAGGCGTGACAACGGTCCGGGTTAGGTGCGTCCCGGCAGGGATCGAGCATCTGTCCCAGACAACGGTCTTCTCGAGTGTGACACCGGGGCCAATACTCACTCCGGCACCTACGACCGCCCAATCCCTGCACACGAGATCCGGGGGGATATCCGCGGACGGTTCCGCATAAAGTCCGTTTCCGGCCCTGGAGAGAAGTGCCTCGTGGGCGGCCAGGTATCCTGCTGGCGAACCCATATCCTCCCAGATATAGGGCGGCCTGCGCCCGCAGTCCTGGTCGATCCTGTAGCAGGCGACTCCGCGTCCTTTTTGGATGGCCCAGGTGAAGGCGTCGATGATCGAGCCCGGCCCGGGCGGGATGGAGGCCACGAGGCCTGTCTCGAGGACCGCGACGCCCGTATAGGCCACGGCATTGGGCAGGTCCGTACCGAATCCGGTGACGCAATCGCCTTTGACGGACACCCGGTTCCAGGGGGCCCTTTGGTGGAGGGCCATGGTCGCATCCGCCCCTGATGCGAAGTGGCGTCTCACGAGTTCCCCAAGGTCCATATCTGTCACCACGTCACCGTTCACAAGCAGGATCGGTTCGTTTGGGTCGAAGCAAGAAAGTGCGTTTCGAATCCCTCCGCCCGTTCCCAGGAGTTCCCTTTCGACGAGGACGGTAACCGGCATTCCGCATGCCCATGCCGCAACGGCATTTTGGATCAGGGGGGCGAGATGGTACGCATTGACGATGACCTTTTGGCAGCCCGCGTCCCTTAGACGGACAAGGACGCGCAGAAGATTGGGCACATTGAGGACAGGGAACAGGGGCTTGGGGATGTGTGAGCTTACGGGCCCAAGACGGGTTCCGAGCCCGGCCGCAAGGACCATGGCCTGCATGATCTGCGAGATAAAAGGGGATCCTTATGCCTTTGGAGACGACGGGCCTTTGGGTGATGATGTCTTTTCCGTGCCTGCTGGACCTTCTTCCCCTTTTTCTTCTTTCTCGAGGTCGATTTCCTTCAGCCCCTGCTTGAAGGAGCGGAGACCCTTGCCAAGCCCCGCCCCGATCTCAGGAAGCTTTTTGCCCCCGAAGATGAAAAAGGCAATGACCAGGATGATTAGGAGTTCCTGCGTTCCGAGTCCGAACATGTATGCCTCCTGGGATGCCGTAGGCCTGAATCCTTGGGCCGAAGGCCGGGGTGTTTGTGGAGTGAGGCGCCCATGGACGGGCGCTATTTGCCGCATGGAACAAATACCCCTGCCGTCGGCTTATTCTGCAAAATTGAAAGGTTGAATGCATATCACACGGATTCAGGGTAGTATTTTCCGATGGCCTTGTGCCTTATTGGGATCCGTAGCTATGGAGTCCAGAGAGGAGAAAGTTGACACCGAAATAGGTGAAGATCACTGAGATGAATCCGATTATGGACAGGTAGGCGATGCGGTTTCCAGTCCAACCCTTGACGAAACGCGCGTGCAGGGCGATGGCGTAAACGAACCAGGTGATGAGCGACCAGGTCTCTTTGGGGTCCCAGCTCCAGTAGGTCCCCCAGGCCTCGTTGGCCCAGACGGCCCCTGTGATGATCCCGATGCTCAGCCATAGGAACCCGAAGATGATGGTCTGGTGCATGAGGTCGTCTATCACCCTTTTTCGTGGCAGAGAAGAGAGGATGCCGTCTCCCTCCCTGGAATCTCCTCGAATGAGGTACATTATTCCCAGGCCGCACGCGACGGCAAAGGAGGCGTAGCCGAGAAAGCACGTGACCACATGGGCGATGAGCCAGTTGCTCTGGAGGGCGGGAATGAGGGGCTGGATCGCGTCTTCCACCCTGGGGCTGAAGGAGGCATAGGCCATGGTGAGGGAGGCAAAAGGTGTGGCAAAGGCCCCGATGACCCGGTTTCTGATCCGCCATTCGAGGACGAGATAGACGAGGATCGTCACCCAGGAGAAAAAGACGAGGGATTCGTAGAGGTTGGAAAGGGGGGCATGACCGTAGCCGAGCTGGTAGGACTCGATCCATCGCAGGATGATTCCAGCGGTCTGGAGGGAAAAGCCTCCGACGGTGACGATGGTCGCAAGGACACCGACTTTTCGTACTCGAAAGACCCATAGGACGAGGTAGAGAAAGGCGGCGGCCAGATAGGCGAAAGTGGTGAGACTCAGGAGGTAGGAACTCGTCAGGGTCATTTCATCGCTCCCAGTTCCCGGTCGAGGGCATCTTCAACACGGGCGAAATCCTTTTCGAACTGGATCTGATTCTTGTTGGACTGCCCTGCAAGGAGGACGACCGTTTTCCCGTCACGTTCTCCGCACCAGAGCCAGATCCGCCTGTGAGGGACCCAGAAGACGATGACGAAGCCGAAAATGAGGGCGGTGCATCCGAGCCAGACGATCCAGACACCAGGATCTTTTTTGACCTGCAGTCCTGTCATGTATCTCATGTGGGCCTTTTCCAGGGTAAATCTGAGATCCTTTCCATCGAATCTGAGATCCTTTTCCCGCCCCGGGACGAGCCAGATGGCATCGATCTGGCCTTTTTCGTTCGATACAGCAATGCGGGCGGCCGGCGCACCGTGGACATTCGGGAGATATTGCAAAATTCCGAATACGAGACGCGCTTCCTGCCAGGGGATCTTTTCAAAGGCGGGGATCGTGAGGCTCTTGTGGAGCCCGTCTGTCGAGGTGACACGTATGGTTACCTCGGGGACGGCCTGGTAGCTCGATTGATAGAACGTGATCCCATCGTAGGAAAGGGGCGAGTTCACCCGAATGGATCGGGAGAGGACCTCCGTACCGTTCTGGTAGATGGAGAGATCCGATCGGTACTCCTTAGGGGCGCCGTTTTCGTAGAAATCGAGAAAGAAATCGTTGCAGCGGACCTGAAATCCGAGGGGGATCTCCCTTTGGCCGTCACGGGACATGACCCTGTCTGTTGCCTCGCCTTCGAAGAGAAGGAGATTGCCTTTGAAGCCGAAAAACGTCCCGATGATCGCTCCGAAAAGGATGACGAGGATGCTCGAGTGGAGGATGTAGAGCCCCCAGTAGCTCCACTTGCCCGTTTCGGCGAGCAGGAGGTGGCCGCCGTCCACCCCGTCACGGCCTACTGCCTTGCCTGCTGCCTTGGCAAAGATCGCCTTCGCCCTCTTGATTTCATCCGTTCCGTTCGCCGTTTCCCACGAGCGCTTCATGGACGACCTGATCAATCGGTCGAGATCCACTTCGAGGCTGTCTTTGCGATAAAGCGCAAGGGTGTGGGGAAGGCGCTTCAGTGTGCAGGCTATTAGATTGACGGAAAAAAGGATGAGGAGGCCGACGAACCACCACGAGCCGTATGTGTTGTCCAGATCGAGGACATGGATGAGCCGAAAAGCGGTGTCGCCGTAACGTTCGAGATAGAATTGGAGGGGTTCTCCCTGTGGGATGACGGTCCCGACGATGGAGGTGACGGCAAGGGTGATGAGGAGAAAGATCGCAAGCCGAATGGACGTGAGAAAGGAAATGACGGGATTTTCTCCACGTCCGCGCGAGGCATTTTTCATAAAGGTTCGGGGGGATGAGGCGTGAGAGGGTTCGAAGACGGAAGAGATTCAGGTGGTGTTTTTTTTCTCTTCCTCACCCGCAGGGTTGTCGCCTTTTTCCGGGTCCTCCTTGATGGATTTCCTGAAATTACTGATTCCCTTGCCGAGTCCTTCTCCGATTTTGGGAAGTTTCCCCGCACCGAAGACGATCAGGACGATGACCAAAACAACCAGCAGTTCAGGCATACCCAACCCAAACATCGTGACCCTGCCCCTCAAGCGTTCTTGCGAATTTTCACAATCTAACGACGCTTCGTTTCCATGTCAACGAGAACTGACCAAGACTGACCAAGACCCGGAGGATCACAGCCCCATCCTTTTCATCTTGTTGAGCAGGGTCTTGTAGCTGATGTTGAGCACCCGGGCCGCCTGGGACTTGTTGCCGCCGGCGGCCTGAAGCGCTGCTATGATGAGTTCCCTTTCCCGAGTCGTGGCCCCTTGTCTGCTCGCCTTCCAGAAATCCTTTGCCCCTGCAGGATCATCCCGTTTGGCCTCTTCTGCCGTGAGGTCCTGGATGATCTCCGCCGTGATCAGGCCTCCGGACAGGACCACGGCCCGATCGAGTATGTTGAAGAGCTCCCGGATATTGCCTGACAAGGGGAGACTGACCAGGGCGTCAGAGGCGCTGGAGGAAAGGCGGCCCACAAGAGAGACCTTCTGCTCAAGTTGACATAGATGATGTTGGGCAAGGGGGAGGATGTCTTCGCGGCGTTCCCGAAGAGGGGGGATGTGGAGCGGAAAACAGGCGAGTCGGTAAAGGAGGTCTTCCCGGAAGGCGCCTTGCTTTACCGCGTTTTCGAGGTTGATGTTGGTTGCGGCAATGACCCGTGCAGTGCTGTGCCGTTCCAGGGGGCAGCCCAGGGGGAGATAGCGGCCTGAGTCAAGGAATCTCAGGAGCTTGGGTTGAACGGCCAGAGGAAGATCGCCGAGTTCGTCTAAAAAGAGGGTACCCCCGTCGGCTGCTGCAACCAGCCCCTCTTTCGCCTCCACCGCCCCGGTGAAGGCGCCTTTCACATGTCCGAAGAGAAGGGAGTCCGCGAGTTCGTCCGTGAGATTCGCGCAGTTGACGCCGATGAAATGCGTCCTGCCGCTCTTACTATGTACATGCCGGGCCATGACCTCTTTGCCGGTCCCTGTCTCCCCTGTGATGAGGACAGGAAAAGGTGTGTGGGCCACCCGCTCGGAGAGGCTGATGACCCGGTTCATGGCCGGGGAAGCCCAGACGGGATCCTCCGCTGACTCCGGATCGAGTCGGTCGGAGAAGAGTTCGAGGAGGGCGTCAAGATCCACGGGCTTTTCGAGAAAGGTATGGGCCCCAAGCCTGACCGCCTCCACCGCCTTGGGAATGGTCCCGTAGGCAGTCACAACTACGACGATGCAGCCGGGATCCCTCCTTTTCATCTCCGGGATGAGTGTGATTCCCTCTCCGTCCGGGAGCTGGAGGTCAACGACGGCCCCGTGGATCCCTGAGAGTCTGGAGCGCGCCTCCTTGAGGGAACCGGCCACGGTGACGTCGAACCGTTCGCATAGGGCCTGGTCGAAGAGGTGGGCGAGCTTTGCGTTGTCCTCGACCACGAGGATGTGTCTCTTTGCCATGTTTCCGAATGCTCAGCGGTGAAGTGCAAGGCATGATTGCACTGCAAAAACCTCAAAATCTGATCCCGCTCAAAAAGCCCGAGATGCAAGGCGCTAAATTTTCCAGGGATGAGGCATAGTTAACGTACGCCGCATGCACTGGAAAATTGAAGCAACGCCGCGAGAATCGGGTTTTTTCAGCGGGATCAACGCATGAATTTCAGGACGTGCCTTCTTGATCGTTATCGGATCTCCTGCCCCATGCCTTCAATGCCGATCGCGTTGTAAAAACTCTTATATTATGATGCCGTTCAAAAGGGACCTTCGAAAAAGGTCCTTTTGCCTGATGACTGTGTTGCCCGCCTGTCCGCCTTGTCTGCCGACAGGCAGGCATGGCGCGCAAATCCTTGGCATCATTCCATGAGAAAAAGACCGGATCCTGCCCCCATCACAACCGAGGTCCTCTCCCTTTCCCATGACGGAAGGGGGGTAGCCCGCATGGACGGAAAGACCGTATTCCTGGATGGGGGCCTTACGGGCGAGAGGGTCAGGTTCATACGCCTCAGGAAGCGATCCCGGTTCGACGAGGGGAGGGTTGTGGAGGTCATGGAGCCATCTCCGGACCGGGTCCCTCCGGCCTGCCCCCATTTCGGCGTCTGTGGTGGGTGCAGTCTTCAGCACCTCGATCCGACCGCTCAGATCGCCTTCAAGGAGGGCGTCCTGCTCGAACTCCTCGAACGCTTCGGAGGGATTGCCCCTGACGAGATCCTGCCCCCCCTCACGGGACCGGTCCTGGGATATCGGCGCTCGGCCCGGCTCGGGGTCAGGTATGTACAAAAAAAAGGAAAGATCCTCGTGGGGTTTCGGGAGAAAAGGACAAATCTCATCGCCGACATAGATGTCTGCCCGGTCCTTCACCCGGAGGTCTCTTCCATCATTCCGGAACTAAAGGCCCTCATCGCATCCCTCGATGCATTTCAGGAGATTCCCCAGATCGAGGTCTCGGCCGGAGACCTCCAGGTCGCCCTCGTCTTCCGCACCTTGGTCGAGTTATCTGCCAGGGATCTTTCCGCCCTCGAGGGCCTGGCCGTCCGGCGTCGGATCAAGGTCTTTCTCCAGCCCGGAGGACCGGCATCTCTCCGGCTGCTCGCCCCTCAAGGCGCCCCTGAACTGTGTTACAGCCTTCCTGAACACTCGGTCGAGATCGCATTTCTTCCCCTTGATTTCATCCAGGTGAACGGAGAGATCAACCGGAAGATGGTCACACAAGGAGTGGACCTTTTGGCCCCCGGGCCAAACGACACGGTGCTCGACCTCTTTTCCGGCCTGGGGAACTTCACCTTGCCGCTTGCAAAAAGGGCGGGAACCGTGATCGGGATCGAGGGAGATTCGGCCATGACCGTTCGCGCCCAGGAAAACGCCGGAAGAAACGGGATCTCAAACGCCCGGTTCCTTGCCATGGACCTCACCCGTGGTCTTGATCCCGCTTCATGGGGGGGGGAAGGGATCGATCTCGCCCTCCTGGACCCACCCCGATCCGGCGCCATCGATATAGTCCCTGGACTCTGCGGTCTCAGGCCAAAAAGGATCGTTTACGTCTCGTGCAATCCGGCCACGCTTGCCCGTGACGCAGGGGAAATCGTCCGGTCCGGGGGCTACAGGCTCAAGGCCGCGGGTGTCATGGACATGTTCCCCCATACCGCCCACGCAGAGGCCGTGGCTGTGTTCTTGCGTGAGGCCTTTTGATACGCCTGACAGGCGGCATTCATTCGTTCCTGACCGCGCCCAGCAGATTCAAGGGGATTGGTTCCTGCCGATGGCATCGTTTTGCCGTGTCATGTCCGTTTGTTGACCAAAATCAAGCTTATCGTTCGTTTCATGTCTTCTTTTTGGCTCCTCGACGTTTTGTG
>DIFG01000076.1:0-28146 GCA_002419025.1 Deltaproteobacteria bacterium UBA5754
GTCGTCAGCAAGATATACGCCTAAGAGGAGCTATGTATGCGTGATATAATCACACTATCTTGCACTGAATGTAAGCGAAAAAATTATACTACTACAAAAAATAAAAGAACGACTCCTGAAAAGCTTCAGTTAAAGAAATATTGTCCATTTGACCGCAAACACACGCTTCACAAGGAGACCAAATAAGTTCTGAATGTTCATGCAGGCCAGTAGCTCTAACGGTAGAGCGCCGGACTCCAAATCCGAGGGTTGGGGGTTCGAATCCCTCCTGGCCTGCCAATTGTTTTCCTGTGGTTTCTATGGTATAAAATTCTTTTTTGCCCGAAGCTATTGTAGCATTATAAAAATATGGAAGAAAAAAAGAGAACTGTAAAACGGTTATCGGGCGATACCCCGGCCCAGGATGCCCACAAAGGCATTATGGGATATGTGGAAAATATCAAGGTTTTTTTAATAGAAACGAGGATGGAGTTCGGCAAGATCCATTGGCCTACCCGTAAAGAAACCACTGCCCTGTCCGTTGTTGTTCTCATGCTTACGTTTTTTTTTACAGCATATTTAGGAATTGTGGACGGGTTGCTTTCGCGACTCGTTGGCATTCTCCTTCGCTGACTTAATCTGAAAATATCTTAAAACCGATGGCGCTCAAGTGGTACATAGTGCAGACTTATTCAGGTTTTGAAAATAGGGTCAAGCTATCTCTTGAGGAGAGAGTGCGTCAGTATGGGATGGAAGATCGTATCGTCTCAGTAGTGGTTCCTACTGAAAGGGTAGTTGAGTTCATTGGTGGAGAAAAAAAGACTTCTTCACGAAAGGTTTACCCCGGTTACATCCTTGTGCGCATGGAGTTTGATAACGAGACATGGCATCTTGTACAGGAAACGCCAAAGGTGACCGGTTTTATCGGAGGTCATGAGAATCCAGTTCCATTGACTGATGAAGAAGCAGAGCGCATCATCCAGCAGATGGAGGAACGTGCAACCAAGCCGGTCCCCAAATATACCTTTGAAAAAGGCGATCAAGTGGTCGTAGTTGATGGGCCCTTTGCCAATTTTCATGGGATCGTTGATGAAGTTAAGGCAGACAAAGGAAAGGTAAAGGTCTTGATCTCGATTTTTGGCCGTTATACCTCTGTTGAGTTGGAATTCGCCCATGTTCAAAAGGCGAGCTGAAAGTTGATGGACCAGTAATAACACGAAAGTTCAAATTCGGCGTCATTTTTGCGTCCTGTCTGCCTACAGGTAGGTGATCTGAATCCAGTATCTGAATATGTCTTGGATGCCGGATCAAGTGCTGCATGACTCCGGCGTTTTTTACGTGTCTCTCAAGCAAAGTTGATAGACTGAATGATTACCTGTTGTATGGAGTATCCGCCGGCAAGGGAAAAAGGAGAATCAGCATGGCTAAAAAGATAACGGCATATATAAAACTTCAGCTTCCAGCGGGTCAGGCGAATCCTTCACCCCCTGTCGGGCCTGCTCTCGGCCAGCACGGCGTAAATATCATGGAGTTTGTCAAGGCTTTCAATGCACGGACTCAGGACCAGGTTGGCATGATCATCCCTGTTGTCATTACTGTTTACGCTGACCGTTCATTCAGTTTCGTTCTCAAGACTCCGCCTGCCGCTGTCTTATTGAAGAAGGCTGCAAAAATTGAAAAAGGCTCAGGGGTCCCGAATAGAGATAAGGTGGGGAAGGTGACTCACGCACAGGTAGAGGAGATAGCAAGACTCAAGTTGCCTGATTTGACTGCCGGCAGCCTGGATGCCGCATACCGCACCATTGCGGGAACGGCTCGCAGCATGGGCATAGAGATTGTGGATTAGTGGGAGGATGTCATGTCGAGCCATGGGAAAAAATACCGGGCTTTAAAGGCCAGGATCGATACAACCTCAAAATATTCCATCTCAGAAGCCGTTGATCACGTCCTTGCATGTCAGCGGTGTAAGTTTGTGGAGAGCGTGGACGCCGCCCTGGTTTTGGGTGTTGATCCGCGCAAGGCGGATCAGAATATCCGTGGATCCGTTGTTCTTCCTCATGGAACAGGGAAGACACCGCGCGTACTTGTTTTTGCAAAGGCCGAAAAACAAAAAGAGGCTTCAGAAGCAGGTGCGGATTACGTGGGCGCCGAGGATTTAATCGAGAAGATCCAGGGTGGATGGCTCGACTTCGATAAGGTTATTGCAACACCCGACATCATGGCTCTAGTCGGCCGTGTTGCGAAGATACTTGGGCCTCGTGGGCTCATGCCCAATGCGAAGACGGGTTCCGTCACCTTTGACGTATCGCAGGCCGTTCGGGATCTCAAGGGTGGTAAGGTGGATTTTCGTGTCGACAAGGCCGGAGTTCTACACTCACCCATTGGGCGAGCGTCATTTGAAAAAGAAAAGATAGAGGAGAATTTCGTCTCCCTTGTGGAAGCGCTTGTCCGCATGAAGCCTGCGAGTGCCAAGGGAACGTACATTAGGAGTGTCACGCTTTCCACTACCATGGGGCCAGGGATAAAGATCGATCCTGCGGCGGTGAAGACACTCGGATCCTGAAGATTTCGATGCCAATTGGCGTCAAAGACAGTAGGTACACCAAGGTGTTTAATGGGGTCCGCGCAACTCGCTGTACCCTACCTACCGAGACTGGTGAGCCTCTGCCTTTCGCAGTGAATAATCAACTGCCTACGGCTGAAAGGGGGGATTAGGTTGGCATTAAGCAAGGAAAAAAAGGAAGCGAAGGTTGCTGAACTGAGAAAATGGTTTGAGATGGCACCGCTTGTCATCGTAGTTAACTATCAGAATCTCAAGGTTTCAGACGCCGACAATTTTCGGCGTGCTCTCAGGGAGCACGGTGCAGCACTGAGGGCGGGCAAGAATACCCTTTTTGCCATTGCAGCCCGTGGAACCCCAAGCGAGGTGCTTGCAAGGCATTTCGTGGGACAAAAGGCCCTTGTTTTTGGGCAGGGTGATCCAGTGGCGATTTCGAAGGTTGTTGTCAATTTCGCCAAGGAGCGTGCGGAATTCTTAAAGATCCATGGCGCGGTCCTAAACGGATCGCTTGTTGATGCAGAGGGTGTCACGGCCCTATCCCAGTTGCCGAGCCGCGATGTCCTTCTCGCCAAGCTCCTTTCCGTCCTGGTCGCGACGCCCAGGAATCTGGTTGGTGTCCTGAGCGGAATACCGCGTTCATTTTTGTACGCGCTCAAGTCATTGGAACAGCAGAAGTCCTTGTAATTTTTGCATGATAGAACTCAAAAAAATGAAAACCTATGCCGTTCGAAAAAAACCAAAGATTTGCGGCCCGCACTTCTGATGCATGGGTGTTTTGAATTGTATCGAAATGACGCAAGGATGTTGCGCGCAAATCGGCATGACAGCCGATCTAATCTGCCGTAGGCTGTCCTAAGGAGCTGGCGTCCAAGGAAGGATGCCATGAACAAAGCATGGTTGGATTTATGCAGCGGCATCAGTAATCAAAAAGAAAATAGACAAGATCTCGAGGAGGTTTTACTTTGCCATGGCAATTACACGGGAAGATGTGATTGATTTCATATCCAATATGACTGTTCTCGAGCTTTCTCAGCTCGTCAAGGAACTAGAGGACAAATTCGGGGTGACTGCTGCAGCGCCGGTTGCCATCGCTGCCGCTCCTGGCGCTGGAGCAGCTCCTGCTGCCGAGGCCCCGGCCGAGGAACAGACGGAATTCTCGGTCATCCTTACAGATGTCGGTAGTCAGAAGATCAACGTCATCAAGGAGGTGCGCGCTGTCACCGGATTGGGGCTCAAGGAAGCTAAGGATCTTGTTGAGGCAGCCCCTAAGCCCATCAAAGAATCCGTATCCAAGGAAGAGGCCCAAAAGATCAAGGAGCAGGTGGAGAAAGCCGGCGCAAAGGTGGAGATCAAATAATCTGCTTTTTTTGCTGATCACTCAAAACAAAACTCAACAACTTTGCAAATCCATAACCCGAAATGTTTGACTCGGGGCCGCAGCCCTGCGTCGAACGTTTCGGGATATTTTCATTTATTGGCATCTGGGAACCTTGGAAAATGAGGATTTTCGTTCGAAGGCAGGGCGCGAGGAGGTCACAATTTTGCAGGACAGCAAAATTGGACTGCCTGCGAAGCAGCCAGCCCGAAGGGGGACAGGCCATGGACTGCCTGTCATCCAAAAGCGGAGCATGCTCCCTGTATGTGCATTTTTGACCGACGAGCAACAAGCCATCGGGCGAAAGGACCATTTTTTAAGGTTTCCATCTGTTCATTTAACAAAGATACGTATACCGAGGCAGCCCACTTATGAAAAAAGAAATAGCCAATCCCGTCAGGAAATCCTTCGGACGTTCCAAGCCTGTCATCGAGCATCCCCATCTCATCGAATTACAGAGGAGATCGTACGAAAGATTTTTACATGGAGGGGAAAAGGCGGGCATATTTGCGGATTCGGGTCTGGCGAAAGCCTTTAGAAGCGTCTTTCCCATTGTCGATTTTACTGGGGCTTCCTCTCTTGAGTTCGTCAAATATTCCATCGGGGAGTCCAAGTTTTCCGTTGACGAATGTCTTTCACGCGGCGCGAGTTATGAAGCGCCCGTCAAGATCGTCGTTCGTCTCATTTCCTATGACGTTGACAAGGAAAGCGGCATACAGAGCATTCGAGACATAAAGGAACAGGAAATATATTTTGGCAGCATACCGATCATGACCTCAACGGGGACTTTTGTCATCAACGGGGCAGAGCGGGTTGTTGTTAGCCAGCTTCAGCGTTCTCCAGGTGTCTTTTTTGATAACGACCAAGGGAAAACACATGCGAGTGGAAAGGTTCTTTACAGTGCCCGCATTATACCGGTAAGGGGTTCGTGGCTGGATTTCGAATTCGACGCCAAGGATATCCTCTACGTGAGGATCGATAGGAGGAGAAAATTTCCTGTTACAATCCTATTGAAGGCCATAGGAATCGAAAATATTCTGGAAAGTTTCTATCTTTTCGATACATATCAGTTTGATGGCCCTCTTCTTTATCGTAAGGTGGATTCAAGGATCCTCGCCGGACAGAAGGCATCCTTTGATATCGTCCATCCCGAGACGGGTAACGTCCTGGTGAAGAAGGGGAACAAGATTTCCAGAACCGCCCTCAAAAAGTTCGAGGAGCTGGGCATTACTCGAATACCTGCCGAGCGCGAGGATCTCATCGGTAAGATCTCTGCACTCGATCTTGTCGATCCTTCCACCGGGGAGGTCATCATTCCGGAAAACACCCACCTTACTGAGGAGGATCTCAGGCGCGTTCAGGAGCATGGGATCACGGACATTCCAGTCCTTTTCATTGAGGGCGGCAAGGCGAGTTCTTCCATCCGTGATACCCTTGCCCTCGACAAGACCAAGAATCGTGAGGAGGCCGTTCTCGATATCTACCGGCGGCTTCGACCAAGCAGTCCCCTCATCCTCGAGGTAGCTGAAAAGTACTTCCAGACCCTCTTTTTCAGGCCCGAAACCTATGATCTTTCCGAAGTGGGTCGATACAAGATAAACGAACGTCTTGGTTTGTCCGTGCCGCTTTCTGAAACGGTCCTTTCACCCAATGACATTTTTCTGACCGTGAAGGAATTGGTCAGGCTGAAGGATGAACGCGGCCAGGTGGATGATATCGATCATCTGGGCAACCGCCGCATTCGTACGGTCGGAGAACTCCTCGAAAATCAGTACCGCATCGGTCTTGTCCGTATGGAACGGGCCATCAAGGAGCGTATGACCCTCCAGGAGGTCGAGACGCTCATGCCAAATGATCTCGTCAACCCAAAACCGGTGAGCTCGGTCATCAAGGAGTTTTTTGGCTCGAGTCAGCTTTCCCAGTTCATGGATCAAACCAATCCCCTCTCCGAGATCACTCACAAACGCCGCCTTTCCGCCCTGGGGCCCGGGGGTCTTTCCCGGGAGCGGGCCGGTTTCGAGGTCCGTGATGTCCATCCCACTCATTACGGCAGGATCTGCCCCATCGAGACGCCTGAAGGTCCCAATATCGGACTCATCGTCTCGCTGAGTTCGTATGCGCGTGTAAATGACTACGGTTTTATCGAAACACCCTACCAGATCGTCAAAAATCGCGTGGTCACGGATGAAGTCCGGTATCTTACAGCCACCGAGGAGGAAAAGGAGACCATTGCCCAAGCCACCATTGAGAAGGATCCTTCCGGCAGGCTCGTATCCGATTTCGTCGGCGCCCGCAAAAAAGGGGAGTTTCTCATGGTATCCGCTGAGGAGATCACTGCATTGGACGTGGCGCCGAATCAGATGGTGAGTGTTGCAGCGGGTCTCATCCCGTTCCTCGAAAACGACGACGCCAACCGTGCCCTCATGGGATCGAACATGCAGCGGCAGGCTGTCCCTCTTTTGACCTCCGATCCCCCCATCGTTGGGACCGGCATGGAGAAGATCGTCGCCAGGGATTCCGGTGTTTCCATCGTGGCGAAAAGGGATGGGTGGATCGAGGACGTGGATGCGACCCGCGTTGTCGTCGGCTACAACGAGGACGAGTCGATGGACCTCCCTGTAGAGGTCGAGATTCACAAACTGACCAAATACCGCAAGTCCAACCAGACGACGACACTCAACCAGAAGCCCGTGGTCATTCCAGGCCAAAGGGTTCGAAAAGGGGATATCCTTGTCGACGGTCCGTCCACCCATCAGGGTGAGCTGGCCCTTGGAAAGAATGTACTCGTGGCCTTTATGCCATGGCGCGGTTACAACTTCGAGGACGCCATCATCGTCAGCGAACGAATCGCCAAGGAAGATATCTTTACATCCGTCCATATCGAGGAATTCGAGGTGGATGCCAGGGATACCAAGCTCGGCAGGGAAGAGATTACGAGGGATATACCGAACGTGGGGGAAGATGCCCTCAAAAATCTGGATGACAGCGGCATCATCCGGCTCGGGGCCGAGGTGAAGGCTGGAGATATACTCGTGGGAAAGGTCACTCCGAAGGGTGAGACCATACTCTCTCCCGAGGAGAAACTCCTTCGGGCGATTTTTGGAGAAAAGGCAGGCGATGTGAAGGACACCTCTCTCCGGGTCCCGCCGGGCATCGAGGGCGTGGTCATGGACGTCAAGGTCTTCAGCAGAAAGGGCATTGAAAGGGATGCGCGAGCCCAGGCCATCGAGGATCTCGAGCTTGCCCGAATGCAGAAGGACATGGCCGACGAACTCAACGTCATCAGACGGAGTGCAGTAGGCAAGCTCGCCCACCATCTCAAGGGCAAAAGGCTTGCGATCCCCGTAAAGGACAGCAGGGACAGGGTCCTTCTCGATGTCGGCGAGGACATGACGATCGATCGCCTCATGAGGATTCCCATGCATCGGTTTCGGGACCTCATACTCGAAGGGGGGAGAAAGATCGATCCATCAGTAGCAGATGTCCTTGACTGGTATGAGCGTGAAGACGAAAGGATCCGTTCCGCTTTTGAGGCAAAGATCGAGAGACTCAAGAAGGGAGATGAACTGCCCCCGGGTGTCGTCAAGGTAGTTCGTGTCTATATCGCCATGAAAAGGAAGCTTTCCGTCGGGGACAAGATGGCGGGTCGGCATGGGAACAAGGGCGTTGTTTCCAAGATAGTACCCATAGAGGACATGCCCTATTTCGCAGATGGGGCCACGGTCGACATCATTTTGAATCCCTTGGGCGTGCCGTCTCGTATGAACGTCGGGCAGATTCTCGAGGTCCATTTGGGATGGGCGGCACGGAAACTCGGAGAGCAGATTGCGGAACTCGCTTGTAAAGCAAATTTCGATGGCGTCCGAAAGAGGCTTGCGGAGATCTACAGCCCGTCCGAGGTAGAAGACCTTCTCAATGGAAAGGACGAGGATTGGATTCGGGACCTCGCCCATTCTCTCGAACAGGGTGTGCCGGTCGCAACCCCTGTCTTCGACGGCGTCTCCGAGGAGACTGTGCGAAGACTTCTCGTTGCAGGAGGACAGTCCGAACTTGGGCAGGTCACCTTATACGACGGCCGGACAGGTGAGCCTTTTGCAAGTCCGGTCACGGTCGGGGTCATGTACATGCTCAAACTCCATCACCTTGTCGACGACAAGATCCATGCCCGCTCTACAGGCCCCTATTCCCTCGTGACACAGCAGCCACTTGGCGGAAAGGCCCAGTTCGGAGGGCAGCGCCTTGGGGAGATGGAAGTCTGGGCCATGGAGGCCTACGGTGCAGCGTTCGCCCTCCAGGAGTTTTTGACCGTTAAGTCGGACGACGTGGCCGGGCGGTCTCGCATGTACGAGCGTATAGTCAAAGGCAACAACTTCCTCGAGGCAGGGCTTCCCGAATCCTTCAACGTGCTCGTGAAGGAATTGCAGGGGCTCTGCATGGATATGGAACTGATCGAATAGCATGCCGCTCCGAGTGTTTCGGTTGCCTTTATAGTGCCGAATCATCGCCAGTCACAGAAATCGCGGGGAGGAAGAACCCCGCATTGCCCAAATGCCTAAAGAGGTCACAGAGACATCATGGAAGATCTTCTTTCCTTTTTCACCAAACCGAAAGACCCCCTGAGCTTCAAGGCCGTCAAGATTTCCCTTGCATCACCGGAAAAGATCCTCGAATGGTCACACGGAGAGGTCAAGCAGCCGGAGACCATCAATTACCGGACCTTCAAGCCCGAGCGCGACGGTCTTTTCTGTGCCAAGATTTTTGGACCTGTTAAGGACTACGAATGTCTCTGCGGAAAGTACAAGCGCATGAAGCACAGGGGCGTCGTGTGTGAAAAATGTGGCGTAGAAGTCATCCAGGCCAAGGCTCGCCGGGAACGGATGGGGCACATCACACTAGCAGCTCCTGTTGCCCATATCTGGCTACTGAAGAGCCTGCCGAGCAAGATCGGTTCTCTCCTCGATATGAGTCTGAAGGAGCTCGAGCGGGTCCTCTACTTCGAATCCTACATCGTACTTTCGTCCGATATCCCGGAGCTACAGCCAGGCACCATCCTGAACGACGACTCATACAATCGTTTTCGGGAACAGTTCGGAGAGCGTTTTGAGGTGGGTATAGGCGCCGAGGCGATCCAGCGGCGCTTGGCCGGACTGGATCTCCACGCCCTCTCGAACGGGCTTCGGGAGGAGATGGGAAATACTAAGTCCGAGGCGAAGCGCAAGAAGTTGGGCAAGCAGCTGAGGATCGTGGAGGCGTTTAAGGATTCCGGGAACCGTCCCGAATGGATGATCCTGAACGTCATACCGGTCCTTCCACCGGATCTCCGTCCCCTCGTACCCCTGGACGGAGGGCGTTTCGCCACCTCTGATCTCAATGATCTCTACCGGAGGGTGATCAACCGGAACAACCGACTCAAACGTCTTCAGGAGCTTGACGCGCCTGAGATCATCATCCGGAACGAAAAACGCATGCTCCAGGAGGCGGTCGATGTCCTTTTTGACAACGGAAGGCGGGGGAGGGCAGTGACTGGCCCCAATAAGCGCCCCCTCAAGTCCTTGTCAGACATGCTCAAGGGCAAGCAGGGGCGTTTCCGCCAGAATCTTCTGGGGAAACGGGTGGACTATTCGGGGCGCTCGGTCATCGTGGTAGGGCCGGAGCTCAAGCTCCACCAGTGCGGTCTTCCCAAACGCATGGCCATCGAGCTCTTCAAGCCCTTCATCTATCAGAAGCTCGAGGAAAAAGGGCTTGTGACCACGATCAAGAGCGCGAAGAAGATGGTCGAGCGGGAGGTGTCAGAGGTCTGGGATGCCCTGGATGAGGTCGTTCGCGAGTATCCCGTCATGCTCAACCGTGCCCCGACCCTCCACCGGCTCGGCATCCAGGCCTTCGAGCCCATCCTCGTCGAGGGAAAGGCCATACAGCTCCATCCTCTGGTCTGTTCCGCCTACAACGCCGACTTCGACGGCGACCAGATGGCCGTCCATGTGCCCCTCTCCTTCGAGGCCCAGACCGAGGTCCGGGTCCTCATGATGTCCACGAACAACATCCTCTCCCCTGCCCATGGCGATCCCATCATTGTCGCGAGCCAGGACATCGTCCTCGGGATCTATTTCATGACCCGGGAGCGACCTGTCGTTACAGGTGAGGGCAATGTCTACTCCTCCCGTAACGAGGTCAGACAGGCCTTTGACGCAGGGGCCGTCCATCTCCAGGCCAGGATCCGGGTCCGCATGGACGGTGAGATGGTCGAGACCACGGTCGGTCGGGTCATCCTGTCTGAGATCCTTCCTGCCGAGGTCCCTTTCGAGCACATCAACAAGACCATGCGCAAAAAGGATATCGCCAAACTCATAGACACAAGCTATCGCCTTGCCGGGGCCAAAAACACTGTCATCCTTGCGGATCGTCTCAAGAATATGGGTTACGAGTTTGCCATGCGGGCGGGGATTTCTATATGTATCAACGACATGGTCGTTCCCGTTACCAAGGAAGAGATCATCTCTGCGGCCAAGGAGGAAGTCGCTTCGGTCACGCATCAGTATGCTGAAGGCCTCATCACGGACGGAGAAAGGTACAATAAGATCGTCGACATTTGGACCAGGGCCACGGACAAGGTTGCCCGCGAGATGATGGACGAGATCAGCGTGGAGTATCACCGAACCCCTCAGGGAGAGGTGGTCTCAAGCCCGAGCTTCAACCCGATCTTCGTCATGGCGGATTCCGGCGCACGCGGGAGCAAGGACCAGATCAAACAGCTCGCCGGAATGCGTGGTCTCATGGCCAAGCCTTCAGGGGAGATCATCGAGACCCCAATCATGTCCAATTTCCGCGAAGGCCTCGACGTACTCGAATACTTCATTTCTACCCACGGAGCCCGTAAGGGCCTGGCGGATACGGCCTTGAAGACTGCCAATTCCGGTTATCTCACCCGTAGGCTCGTGGACGTGGCCCAGGACATGACCATCTACGAGGAAGATTGCGGCACCATCGACGGGATCGAAATAGAGCACCTCATCGAAGGTGGCGAGATCATTCAGCGTGTCGGGGATCGCATCCTCGGCCGGGTGGCCCTTCTCGATATCGTGGATCCCATCACAGGGGAGGTGCTCGTACGCGCAAACGAGGAAATCACCGAGGCCGGGGTCCGAAAGATCGAGGATGCAGGCCTTTCGCGGGTGGAGATCCGTTCCGTTCTCACATGCCGTTCGCCGTACGGCGTATGTTCCCGGTGTTATGGGCGTGATCTCGCCCGGGGGAAAATGGTGGTTCCGGGCGAGGCCGTCGGGATCATTGCCGCAGAGTCCATTGGAGAGCCGGGCACCCAGCTTACCATGCGGACCTTCCATATCGGAGGTACTGCTGCAGGCAAGGTGGAGCAGGCGGAGATCCGTTCCCGCGGGGCCGGCATCGTGCGGTTTCATTCCCTCCACACTGTTCTCAACCCTCGCGGGCGCCTCGTCGTCCTCAACCGTAACGGCGAGATCGTGATCGTTACCCCTGACGGTAGAGAAAAGGAAAGGTATCCGGTCATTTACGGGGCAGAGCTCCTGGTGACTGAGGGACAGGAGATCGAGGCAGGCGAGAAACTCGCCGAGTGGGATCCGTTTACCATCCCGATCCTTACGGAGGTGGGGGGACGGGTCAAATTCGGGGACCTCATCGACGGTGTCACCATGCAGGAAAAGGTGGATCCGGTGACCGGGAAATCGAGTCTGGTCGTCATCCAGTTCCGTGGCGCCGAATACACCCCCCGCATCTCCATCAAAGATGACCGTGGACGTACTGCCAAACTTACGGGTGAACGTGGAGAGGCCCGCTATCAGATGCCTGTCGGTGCGATCATCATGGTGACCGACGGAGCTGAGGTCCAAGCAGGGGCTACACTTGCCAAGATCCCACGGGAGACCATGAAGACGAAGGACATCACGGGTGGTCTTCCCCGTGTGGCCGAGCTTTTCGAGGTGAGAAAACCCAAAGACCATGCCATCATCTCCGAGATCGACGGGACGGTCTCCTTCGGGAAGGAGCTCAAGGGAAAGCGCCGTGTGATCGTCACGCCTGAATTCGGCGAGCCCAAAGAGTATCTCGTCGCCCGGGGCAAGCACCTCAATGTCCGTGAAGGCGATTACATCCGTGCCGGAGAGGCACTCATGGACGGCGCCATCAACCCCCATGATCTTCTGCGGGTCAAAGGGATCAAGGAACTCGCCCGATATCTCGTGGACGAGATCCAGGAGGTCTACCGCCTTCAAGGCGTCAAGATCAACGACAAGCACATCGAGGTGATCGTCCGGCAGATGATGAAAAAGGTGAAGATCACGAGCGTTGGGGATACATCCTTTATGCTCGGTGAGCAGGTGGAACGCCAGAGATTCGAGGAAGAAAACGAGCTCGTCATGAGCAAGGGAGGAGTGCCGGCAAGCGCTGAGCCCATACTTCTCGGCATCACGCGCGCATCGCTCACCACGGACAGCTTTATTTCGGCCGCATCCTTCCAGGAGACCACCAAGGTCCTTACGGACGCCGCCATCGCCGGGAAGATCGATCATCTCCGGGGCCTCAAGGAAAACGTCATCATGGGACGTCTGATCCCCGCAGGCTCGGGGCGTGCCTATTATGAGCAGAAAGAAAAGAGAAAGGCGATCGCATGAACGGATTCGAATATATGGGAGTCCGGATCCCACCAGACGTCCAGGAGATTTTCGGGCGGCTCCAGACCCGCTATGAGCTTGAATTCGAGCACATCGTCATTCGGGATCGCAGTTTTCGGTTCATTACGCTCAAGAACATCGAACCCCTCATCGCCGGAAAGGATCTCTTTGCCGAATCCCTCGAATTCCCATTTTGGGTAAAGATCTGGGAATCCTCTATCGTTCTCGCGGATTTTCTCGCCCGCATAGAACCAGTTTCCGAAAGACGCATCCTGGAGATAGGGGCCGGGCTCGGTGTCTGCGGTATCGTTGCGGCTGCCTTTGGGCATCGGGCAGTCATCACCGACTACGAAGAAGAGATCCTGGATTTTGCTCGGGTCTCCGCTGCAGTCAACGGGTGCGGAGGCGTTCTTTGTCAGAAACTTGACTGGGTTCACCCAGCAGATATCGGAAAGTTCGAGATGATCGTCGGCTCCGAGGTCCTCTTCCATCCAAGTTTTTTCGAGCCTCTCCTCCATGTCTTCCGTACGTGCCTCGCTCCAGGAGGGACCATCTATCTGGCCCACGATGGAAGGCGAAAGAGTCTAGCCGGCTTCCTTCCTCTCTGCGAGCAGGAGTATGACATCGCCGTACAGAAACGGAGACTCAGCTCCGAAGACGAGACCTACGACATCCTCCTGACCCGGCTCGTTCCGAATGAGGGCTCAGGGGCCTCCTGACGTGGACACGGAAAGCAAATACGTGGCATCATGCCGCAAGGAATTATGGCAAGAGGTATTTCGAATCGAACTCGCGTACCTCGCAAGGCATCTGCAAGGGTGCCGGGATGTCCTGAGTGTGGGCTGCGGGCCGGCGATCATCGAGGGCGGACTTGCGGAGCGGGGGTTTCGGGTCACGGGGCTTGATATATCCCGCGAGGCCCTTAAGTACGCCCCTGACACGGTGCATACCGTGGTTGCCCGAGCGGAGGACATGCCCTTTCCGGCAGATTCCTTCGATGCTGTCATCTCTGTCGTATCCCTCCAGTTTATGGATGATTGGC
The DNA here is from genome assembly GCA_002419025.1 of Deltaproteobacteria bacterium UBA5754. GTDB lineage: Bacteria > Desulfobacterota > Dissulfuribacteria > Dissulfuribacterales > UBA5754 > UBA5754. The sequence continues at coordinate 13,605 of DIFG01000076.1, forward strand.
GCCTGGCCCTGGAAAAGATGCGTTGGGTCTTGCGTCCCTGCGGCAGGATCATCCTCTTGCTGCTCAATCCGGATTCGGATTTTTTCCGGAGGAAATCCCGTGATCCTGATTCCTATATCTCCAAGATTCGGCACGTGGATCTCACGGCCATCGAGGAGGTGGTTGCACAGGGCTTCTCTGTCGTTACAGAATATTTTCTCCGTATTGATGGCCAAACGGTCAGCGCGGAATCGGGTGGACGGGACGCGGTTTTGTATATCATACGAGGGACGAAGAGGGAGACGGCCCCTTCGCGGTGACCGGCCTGGAAAAGTCATGGTGCCGTCTTTTCGAGGGGCCCTTATTTCTTATGGCCTGGGAGTTCAAAGGTGCTGCAGCTCCCAGATCCGCAGGTTCGATGCCGGATGTTCGGCTCGGCGGTAGATGAGCCGCATGATGGCGGGGTGCCATCCCCGGTGGCGATGTTGACCGCGCTCATGAGTTTTTCTATCTCGGGACTTTGGCAACGGGGGCATATCAGGTTCTTCATCTCCTCCTTGCTCATGAGGAGGATCTCGAAGGCATAGTCGCAACTTTGGCAGCGGAATTCGTGGATGGGCATGGGGGATCCTCCTTTCAGGACCAAGAAAAAGGGGAGGTTGTCCCTCCCCCTTTTTGGCTTGTATTCGTGTAGTTGTAATTATTTAAAAATAGACCTCAAATGTCACGTAGGCGTTGTCGAGGGTGTCCACCGGTGCGAAAAGCTGGGCGTTCATGGGATCATCGAGGTCATCGATATCGATGGGTTTGCCGAGCCAGTTTCCGCTTCCCGTGTAATCAAACCAATAATACTGGTAACCAGCCCGGATGAAGGCCCTTCCGTACTTGGAAAGCGGAGTCTCCGGGAGGTCCCATATCCAATAGATCTCGCCCACATGACCGCGAGTCGAGAGTTTTGCCTGGTAGAGGTCGTCGGCTGCCGGGGTGAAGTTGATCCAGTACTGGGAGCCGTAATTATACTCGAAACCGATCTTGCTGTTTAGTTGTTCCACCGGCACCCGGACGCCTGCAAATGCCGCCCATCCCCAGTGGTTATCGTCCTCTCCGGGGTTGTTCAGAAGACCGTAGCCTCCGAAGCCCGTGCCCCTGTTGTCGGTCCTGCTGAGCCCTCCGCTTACGAACCAGTCGATCCCGTTCAACTGGTGCTGGAAGATACCGCTCAAGTGGTAGATGTCTCCGAGCTGTCCAGTTGGCTCTTCCGGAAGCCCCCAGATGTTTTCGTTCGAGAGGAAGTCCGGGATATCTCCTGCCTTGAAGAGCTGGAGGTTGGCAAAGAGGTTTTCGTCCTTGTCGTCGATGACATCCCAGTTCACCCCGATGAGGTCGACATCGTCCAACTTGTCTTCTCCTGGGATGTCCTTGAAGCCGGACTCGTACCCCCGTCCGTAACAGATGCGGATCTTGCCGGGGAAGGGGTCTTCATATGCGTAGCCGAGGGTTGCACCGTCGAAGGTCCAGTCCACCCCGAGGCCTACGGGCGTGGCATAACGCTTGTCGATGTTGAGCTTGAGGTTGAGGGGAGGTCCGTCAACCGTGGGTCTCCTTCCCACAGAGAACCAGATGGGGAGCCCTCCGATGTTGGTCCAGTTCACGTATGCCATTTCCACCCTGAGGGTGTCGTCGTTGGGGCGCCTCGAGACATTTGGATCCCAGTAGAACCCGTTGTTCCCAAAGAACGGGGATGCGGTGGCGTTTGCCTTTTCCATGCCCCAGATCTTGTACATGGCGAGCCTGCCCTTGAAGGAGACGTTTTCCGTGGCGTCTGCCTTGAGGTTGAGCCGGAGGCGGTTGGTATAGAGGGTATCGTTGTCCGCGTCGTAGCCCTTGGTCTTGGAATAACCCATGCTTTGGAGCATGGCTGCACGCTGCTCTGCGCTCATGCTGGACAGCATGGCGTTGATCTGTTCCTGTGTGTATCCCATTCCTTCGAATGCGCTCATGGCGGTCTCGATCGTCTGGGCGGACCAGTACGAATGCGTATCAGCCCTTGCGGAATCGAGCCTGAAGCGGTAATCCCCGGACAGATCAAGCCGGGCGACGCCGTCGGTTACGATCTCATCCACCTGCTCGGATACCTCGATCACAGTCTCCTTGGTCTCTTCGTGGGTGTTTTTGACCTCTTCAAGCTGTTCCTTGACGGTCTGGAGCTCCTTCGTAAGCTCTTCGAGCCTCTTAAGGAGCTCATCCGGGCTGGGTTGAGGGGCCGCGGATGCGATTCCAGGGAAGGTGAGAGCAGATGCAGCGACGCCAGCCAAGAGTTTTTTCATGTGGTACCCTCCTTGAACCCATAATGTATTTTACAGATTTTTTGTCATCTATTATGAAAAATTTTACTTGTCAAGTTGGATAGGATTTTTTTCATGAAAAAGGGAGACTTGCATGGATATAGTGACATTTTTGCAACAGCTCAAGAAGAAGTCGAGCGGCCGTGCCGGGATGATTCTTGTCCATAACGGGATCGTGAGGGAAACGGCTCGGGATGGAAGCCCTGTCACCTGCGTCGATGTCGTCTTGGATTCTAAGAAACTCCATTCCATTCTGGAGGAGGCCCGCACGCGGCCTGGGATCGTCGCAGTGGAGGTCGAGGTCCGTGAAGGAAGGCTTGCCGTGGGGGAGGACATCATGCTCCTCGGGGTCGCGGGGGATGTCCGTGAAAACGTGATCAAGGTCCTTTCAGAGACCCTCGACAGGATCAAGACAGAGGCAACGAGGAAGCAGGAGCATCCCAGTGGATGAAAGGGAAGCGCGACGGGAGATCGTGCGTGCATCGCGGCTTCTATCGGAGAGGGGCCTCATCGCCGGGGCAGACGGGAACGTGAGCGTGCAGCTCGGCCCGGACGGCCCTTTTTTGGTGACGGCGTCCGGCATCCACAAGGGCTTCATCACCGAGGATGACATCGTCCTTGTAGACGGATCATGGACGCAATCCGGGCAGGAAAAAGGCAGGGCGAGTTCCGAGTTCCCCTTGCACCGCGCCCTTTATCGGGCCGATCCCGAGGCCCATGCAGTGGTGCATGCCCATCCCCCATGGACGCTCGCCCTGTTCCTCGCCGGTCGGGGCCTTGATCCCCATCTTCTAATGGAGTCGAGGATCCTTCTTCGGGATGTTGCACTCATCCCGTATCATCCCCCGGGAAGCGAGGCATTGGCGAGGGCCGTCGCTGCCGAGATCCACCGGGGACCGGTTCAGGTGATGGCCCATCACGGGGCGGTTTCCCGCGGCGAAACCTTGACAAAGGCCCTGTCGTTCATGGAGTGCCTCGAACATTCGGCAAAGGTCACGCTCCTTGCGCACATGATCGGCGAGCCTTCACCCTTGCCGGGCGAGGGCTGACATGGGGATGAGTTTTCCTGTGGTGCCATCCAGCACATAATCCCCCCCGAGGAGGAGTGGGTGATTTTCCGGTCCGTGGCCGCACGGGAGGTCGGTGACGATGGGTATGCAAAGGGGTGAGAGGCGTTCCAGGATCACCTCGGTCACTGTCTTTTGTTCTCGGCTGTCATCAGAGAAGGTGCCCAAGGCCACGCCACGGATTCGGGAGAGCCTGCCCGACAGGAGGAGATGGGTCATCATGCGGTCGATCCGGTATGGGGCCTCGTTTGTGTCCTCGAGAAAGAGGATGGCGTCCTCCCAGGTAGGGGCTAAGTCGGTTCCGACGAGATGTGTCAGACAGGTCAGGTTGCCGCCGACGAGCCGTCCCCGGACAGTGCCAGGGCTGCAGGGTGCGCCGGTGAGCATTGGGAGCGTCCCCTGCGCGAGAAATATCCGGAGCGATCGTCGGGTCTCTTCAGAACTGCGGGAAAGCGTAGTTATGAGTGGGGCATGGAGGGAGGGGAATCCATGCCGGACATAGCACGAATGCAGGACGGTAACGTCGCTGAAGCCTATGAGGAGAGGAGGGCGGAAGACGGGCCATTGGATCTTGCCGGCCCATCTAAGTGCCCCGTATCCCCCTCGGACCGCCCATATTGCGTCTATGTCTGGACGTGCCATAAGCTGTGAAAATGCCAATGCCTGCGCGTTGTCCGATCCTGCGAGGTAGGGAAAAGGCGCGGGCGATCCACATGTCTGGGGTACAAGGGTGAGGGCGGGCAATTCCCTGGCTATTATGGCCTCTGCCTCGTCCATGGCATCCTGTGTGGAAGGGCTCGAGGTCTCAAAAATGGCTATGGTGATGCCGGGTCTGGGCATGATATCCGTTTAGGGGGTCCCTTGACTTTACAGGGCGTATAGTTACCTTGATTAGTGTTTTTTATTCAAAAATATATGGAATGCGTGCATGACAGATCAAAAAGACTACTACAAGATACTCGGGGTTTCGAAGACCGCCACCCCGGATGAGATCAAGAAGGCCTTTCGAAAACTCGCCCTCAAATATCACCCTGACCGGAACAAGGGGGACAAGGCTGCTGAGGAGAAATTCAAGGAAATAAACGAGGCCTATGCAGTCCTGAGCGATCCTGAGAAGAGGAAACAGTACGATTCCTTCGGTTCGGCCGAGTTCCACAGGAAGTTTTCCCAGGACGACATCTTTAGGGATTTCGACCTGGGAAACATCTTCAGGGATCTCGGTGTCGGCGGAGATGCCTTCGGCCGTGTCTTCACCGGGGGAAGGGGTGGGAGAACCGTCCATTTCGACGACCTCTTTTCACACGTCTTCGGGACACAGGGCGCCGGATTCGGTCCCACCTATTCCAGGGAATTCACCCAGGCCCGTCCGCCTGGGCAGGATGTGGAACTTACCCTTCCACTCTCGCCCCGGGATCTCATCATGGGCGGGGAGAAGATCGTTTCCCTTTCCATAGGAGGTGTCCCTGAACGGGTATCCATTCGAATCCCCAAGGCAATGAGCCCGGGCAAAAGGATCCGTGTGGCAGGCAAGGGGGCGCCGGGCCCAGGAGGGCGGGGGGATCTTTATCTCATCCTTGACGTAAAGGAAGAAGGCGGAGTCCACATTACAGGTTCTGACGTCGAAATGGAGCAAGCCATACGTTTTTCGGATGCATGTCTTGGCGGCGAGATCGAGGTGGAGACCCTCGAGGGGGGAAAGGTGAGCCTCAAGATCCCGCCTGGCACGGGATCGGGCAAACGGCTTCGTCTGAGAGGAAAGGGCCTTCCGCTTCCCTCTGGTGGGCGGGGGGATCTCTACGTCAGGGTAATGATTGATGTACCGAAGCGGCTCACCGAAAGGCAGGAGGAGCTCATTCGGCAGTGTCGCGAGGCGGGGCTGTGACAGCGTGCGCTTCTATGTAGCGTTTCACCGCGGCTGCATCCGCATCCAGTATTTCGCACCTCCTGGGACGCTTTTCCAGCTCTTTTAGCGCGGCCGGTCTCTCGGGTTCCTTTCCGATGGCCTTTTTGACCGATTCCGGGAACTTGGCCGGATGGGCTGTCGCGAGGCAGATGAGGTGACCGGGTGGGAGTTCGGGGGCAAGTCGTCTTCCAGCCGCCACCCCTACGGCCGTGTGCGGGTCCATTACATAACCCGTTTCCTGGTAAAGGTCTCTAATGGCGGCCACGGTAGTTGCCTGGTCGATGGTCGCTGAGGAGAAATCCTCGCGGATCCGGGCCCGTTCCTTCCGGTCGAAAACGATCTCCCCGCTTTTTTCAAAACTCTCCATGGCCGTTCGGACCCGTTCGGGATCCTCGTTATAAAGATGGTAGAGATAGCGTTCGAAATTGCTCGCTACCTGGATGTCCATGGACGGGCTTATGGTCGGGACGACGGTCCCCTTCACGTAGCGGCCCTCGAGAACGAAACGCGTCAGGATGTTGTTTTCATTGGTGGCCAGGATGAGCCTGCCTATTCGGGGGCGGATGAGACGCCTGGCCACATAGCCTGCGAATATGTCTCCGAAGTTGCCTGTTGGCACGGAAAAATGCACTGTCTCGGCGCCCTGCTCGCGGCCGAGCTTGAGTGCTGCGTATACATAATAGACCACTTGTGCGAGGATCCGCGCCCAATTGATGGAGTTGATGGCCCCAAGGCGGAATTGCCTTTTGAAGTCCAGATCCCGGAAGATGGATTTCACTATGGCCTGGCAATCGTCGAAGGTCCCGCGGATGGCGATATTGAAGACGTTTCGTTCGGTCACAGTGGTCATCTGGAGGGCCTGGATCTCGCTTACCCTCCCGTGCGGATGGAGGATGAAGATATGGATGTTCTCCTTGCCCTTGACCCCGTATATCGCTGCGCTCCCTGTGTCCCCGGAGGTCGCTCCGAGGATGTTCATGGTCGTCTTTCTTTGGGAGAGCAGGAGGGAAAAGAGGTTTCCAAGAAACTGGAGGGCGATATCCTTGAAGGCGAATGTGGGGCCGTGAAAGAGCTCGAGGATGGAAAATCCGTTCATGCCCACTAGGGGTGTGACCTCGGGTGTGTCAAAGGCGGAGTAGGCGCTTTCCACCAGCTCCGTGAGTTTTTCGCGGGGGATGTCGTCCAGGAAAAGCCCCATGATCTCTCGGGCGAGTTCTGGGTAGGAGAGGGCCCCCCATCGCGAGATGGTCTTGGTGTCAGGCCTCGGGTAGTGTACGGGAAGTAGGAGTCCGCCGTCCTGGGCAAGGCCCATCATGACGGCCTCGGTGAAGGGAATGGGGTCGATGAGACCCCGCGTGCTCAGATATCGCATGGTTTTTGGTGGGATATGGCCTTTTTTTCGCGGTTCCGTGGAGGCTAAAGGGCTCAGGCGGCCGTGGGTTCGAGGACGATTCGGTGCTTGAGGAGGTCGATGGTCGCGATCTTGGCCTTGACGACCTTGGGGGCCTCGAGGAATCCCTGGATCTTCACGCCTTCATCACATGGTTCGACGAGGATGGCATCCTTGAGGATCGGCTCTTCCACTCCGCCTTTTCTCAAATAGATCGTGGATTGACACATGGTGTTGAGGTCCTTTTCAGATTGACGTAGAGTATCTGTACAAAAGATAATTTATTCTGTTTTTTCTATCAATCGCCTCCAGTGCGAGGGGCGCCGAAGGGAGGATCTGAAACATGGCTGAGATCACGGATATCAGTGCAATCGAGATACTCGATTCACGGGGGTTTCCCACGGTCAGGACCGTTGTCGAGCTGGAGGATGGGAGCATAGGTGCTGCCTCCGTTCCTTCCGGGGCCTCGACGGGTGAAAATGAGGCCGTCGAACTCAGGGACGGCGATGCGAGACGTTACTCCGGCAAAGGGGTCTTGAAGGCCGTCATGAACGTGGAGGAAATCATCGCCCCCCGGCTTCTCGGCATGGATCCCACGCGCCAACGCGAGATTGACGACATCATGATCGACCTCGATGGGACCCCAACGAAGGGCGTCCTGGGGGCCAACGCCATACTTTCCGTCTCCATGGCGGTCGCGCGCGCCGCTGCCCGGAGTCTGGGACTCCCCCTCTATAGCTATCTCGGGGGCGTGGGGGCCGTGAGGATCCCAGTTCCCATGATGAACATCCTGAACGGGGGAAAACACGCGGACTGCAGCGTGGATTTCCAGGAATTCATGATCGTGCCCCATGGTTTTGGGACCTTTGCCGAGGCGATCAGGGCCGGGGCCGAGACCTTCCACTCCCTTAAGGCGATCCTCAAAGAGAAGGGGTATTCCACAGCGGTGGGAGACGAGGGGGGATTTTCCCCCAACCTGACGAGCAATGAGGAACCCTGTGAGCTTATTGTACAGGCCATCGAACGGGCGGGATACCTTCCGGGAGACGAGGTCGCCATCGCGCTGGATCCCGCTGCAAGCTCCTTTTTCTCGAACGGGAAGTATAGACTCGACCGATCTGGCAGTGGCGAAAAGACCAGTCAGGAGATGGTCGAGCTCTTCAAGGATTGGGTCAGGAGATATCCCATCGTCTCCATCGAGGATGGCCTTGACGAGAATGACTGGGAGGGCTTTAAGGGCATCACGGCCGAGATCGGCGACCGTGTTCAGATCGTAGGAGACGATATCTTTGTCACCAACACGGCATTTATCGCCAGGGGTATCGAAGAAAATGCGGCAAATGCCGTTCTTATCAAGCTCAATCAGATCGGTACGGTGAGCGAGACGATCGATGCCATCCGGATGTGCCGTCAGGCAGGATGGAATTACGTCATCTCTCACCGGTCGGGCGAGACGGAGGACGCCTTCATCGCTGACTTCGCCGTGGCCATGGACGGATGCCAGATCAAGACCGGATCTGCCAGTAGGAGTGAACGTCTCGCCAAATACAACCGTCTCATCGAGATCGAGGCGGAACTCGGGGCCTCTTCCCGTTACGAAAGCCCCCTGTAGAGAACCTCGAATAGGCCGTGCTCGGGGTTCCCTCAAAGTTCTTCGACGACGATGGTTCCACTCAGCTTGACCTCCTTGCCGTCTTCGTCGATGAACGAGATGTAACCCCCCTGTATCTCGATCTTGAATCGCCCTTCCCATTCCCGGATGACGCGGCCGTTCATGTCATAAAGGGTGATCTTGCGCTTGAGTCCGATGATGTCGGACTTGATGTGCTTGATCTCCTTGCGCTGCTTTTCCGTGCACGCAGGGATCCCGAATGCGATGACAAGACAGAGGACTGCGCTGATGACCAGTCGCATAGCCGCCTTCATTGCGCCTGGACGAGGCCCCGGTCAAAGGCTGCCAGGTTCACATCCACGAGCTTCGGTTTCACACGGCTCCGGATGGTCTCCCGAAGGGCCTCGGGCCTCAGGGGAAGAAGCCCTGTTGCACAGAGGGTGCCGAGAAGGACCACATTGACCGTCTTGGTGGATCCGGCCTCTCGTGCCACTGCTTCGGCATCATAGGCAATGACCGTGCGAAAGGTGGAGCCCATGAATTCCATCCAGCGGGGGATAGGAGGATATTCGGCTTGGCCCAGGGTAACGGTGAAAGGGGGGATGGGGGCGGTGTTCGTGATGATAACGGTGTCAGTCGAGCAGAAACGGAGGGCGCGCAGGGTCTCGAGGGGCTCGAAGCCCACGAGCAGGTCGGCCTCTCCCTCTGCGATGATCGGACTTTCGATCCCGCCGAGCATGACCGTGGATTCCACGACGCCTCCCCGTTGGGCCATGCCGTGGACCTCGCTGACCCGGACCGGGATCCCGGCTGACATGGCGGCCTCACCAAGGAGGCGTGAGGCGAGGAGGGTCCCCTGGCCGCCAACACCGGTAAAGAGGATGCGCATGCGTTTCATGTCCGGTCCCTCCCCTCGTCTCCGGCCTGTGTCTGTTCAGTGGCCGGGGTCCTTTTTTGCGTTTTCCCCTCCATCCTTTTGAGATACAGGATGCAGGGGGCATCGGAGATGATGACGGAAAGTTCGTCCTTTGCAAGCATCTCCCGAGCGGCCTCCATGGCCTCTTTTTTCTTGTATGGATTTATGATGGCAATGTTTCGCACCCCGCATGCCCGGACAATGGCCTCGATGGAGATCCTCGGGTGCCTTTCGCTGTAGCCGGGCGGGGTGAGTCTGATGCCAGGGTTCGGTTGGTGACCGGTCATGGCGGTCGTGCCGTTGTCGAGGATCACGAGAGAGAATCGGTGTCCGTTGTGCACGGCGTTTACAAGGGAAGGGATTCCGGAGTGGAAAAACGTGGAATCCCCGATGAAGGAGACGACCTTCTGGTCCGTGGAGAGGGAGAAGCCTGCTGACGACCCGATACTCGAACCCATGCAGAGGAGGTAATCCGCCATCTGTATGGGCGGAAGCAGACCAAGGGTGTAGCACCCGATGTCCGTGGGGAAGATCGTCTTCTCCAGGAGTCCGAGGTCTGAGAGCGCCTCCTTGACGACCCCGTATGTCTCTGTGTGAGGGCACCCTTTGCAGAGGGACGGAGGGCGCTGGGGAAGGGGGGGGAGGGCGGCGAGGTCCGGGAGGGGGGGAGACGGGTGGTCCAGGGAAAGGGCATGGCAGACCGCCTTTTTCACGATTTTGGGCGTCAGCTCGTAAAGCCGCGGTATATGGCCGCTTGCTTTCCCGAGGATGGGGAGGGTAAGCCCCATCTCCTGTGCGGCGACTTTGAGGGCGTTTTCCTGGCAAGGCTCCAGCTCCTCCACCACGAGGACCTGATCGAGGCCCGCGAGGAAATCACGAATGAGATTTCGGGGCTGGGGGTGTACGAATCCGAGACGGAGGAACCGGACCCGGTCGAAAAGATGGAGTTCTTCCAGGACATCGGCCACATAGCAGGCCGAGACCCCGGTTGCCAGGATCCCGGTCCTGCCGCTTCCGGAAAGCGTGTTGAACCTGGAGGTCTCGGCCAGACCGTGCGCCTTTTCGAACTGATCGAGAAGGACCTTGTGGCGGGTGCGTGCGACCGCAGGGACGGCGACCCACCTCATGGGGGCCTTCTCGAAGTGGCCCCGGGTCTTTTTGTTTTTGGGGATGTTTCCGAGTTTTACCGGTCCCCTGACATGCGCCGTCCTCGTTGTGGTCCTCAGGATGACCGGGAGCTCAAGGGCCTCAGAGAGATCAAAGGCCTCCATGGTCATGTCCTTGGCCTCTTGGGGGGAGGTGGGTTCGAGGACGGGAAGAGAGGCCATCCGGGCGTAATAACGGCTGTCCTGTTCGTTCTGACTCGAGTGGAGCGAGGGATCGTCGGCGCAGACGATCACCATGCCGCCCTTGATTCCCATGTAGGCCAAGGTCATGAGGACATCGGATGCAACGTTCATCCCCACGTGCTTCATGGAGGTCAGTGTCCGTAGGCCGGCTGCGGAAGCCGCGGCCGTGACCTCCATGGCGACCTTTTCATTGGTCGAGAACTCGAATGAGATGTCAGATGAGGGATCCTGGGCGATCTGGAAAAGGTTGTTTCCGATCTCGGAGGATGGGGTCCCTGGGTATGCCGCTGAGACGGCAAGTCCTGCCTCGATGGCCCCGCGCACAATGGCCTCGTTGCCGAGGAGAAGCATGAATCTGCCGGGATCATGTGTGAGAAGTTCGTGCATGAAGTTTTCCTTTCTTACTGCCGATCATCAGGTTTTTTGATTTTTGATCGGCATAATGGGCGCCTCATGTTTTTCATCAGGCCAGATGTGACATCTTGACCACATCGCCTGGCTCGATGGGGATCTTTTCCTCCAGGACCTCTCCTTTGGATGCGTCGGTCCCAAAGAGGTCATTGATGACGATCTCGCCCTTGATCTCCCCGGGGGCGAATCCAAGGGACCTGCCCGTCAAAGGATCCATGAGCTCCCTGCCCTTGCCGTATACCCGCAGATGATCTCCGGGCTGGAGTCCTGTCAATCGGCCTGCGTTCAGATAGACGCTCCCGCCCTCGATCTTGATCACCCGGCATGACCACTCAGTTCCCCTGACCACGTCATCGGACATGCGCTGGGCTGTGGCGTCGAATCCGTCTATGGGTGTCATGTAGGAGCCGATGAGGACGCTTTCCGTCGCATGGACGAGGTCGAGGCGGATGTTTGGGCCCTCCCCAAGGACAAGGATCTGGTTTTGAGGGATTGACACGAGGACATAGGCGTGGATACCCGCTGAGGCTGCTATCTCCCTTCGTACCGAGGCGGAGGCGAGATCCATTGCCGTGAGACCGCGGTCATTCAGTAGTTTTTCGAGCTGGGATGCATCCACGGGGACCATGCCGTCAGTGCGCCGCATCGCCGACGGCAGGAGTGAGAGGACGTCAATGCCCAGATCTCCGAGGAGTGAGAGGAGCACCACCTTCCGCCTGAGTACGGGCATCCCCTTGGTATCCTTCGCCCTCTGCGGAAGCCCCATGAGACGCTCCTCAAGCAGGGCGAGTCGTTCCTCGAGTTCCTTTTCCTTTTTGGAGTCTCCGAAGAGCTTGATGGATTTCCCTTCCCCGGCCGTCTCCCGGAAGTAATCCGAGGTGATGAGCATGGGCGAGGCCACGATCCTTTCCTCGAGCGCCCTTTTCCGTTCTTCCTCGGCCATGTCACGCGATGACGGAGACCTTTCCGCCTTCCCTGTCTTTGCCGCCGGGGTCACCTTCTCGGCCGGGGCGTGCGTTTTGGGAGAGCATCCCGCAATGATGCCAAGGAGCAGGGGCATGAGGAAAAAGGCTGCGAGGAGAAACGATGCAGGACGCGACCGGGATTGAGAGGACATGGTCATCTTCATGGCGCTCATATAATAGGGATAGGGGAAAGGGGTCAACAAGAATCCGTGGGCCGATGGCACGGGGTGTTTGTCCCGTTCTCGCGGATTCAGGGTCAATCCTCGTCTTTCATCAAGGCCAAGAGGGTGGGAATAAAACGGGGATCGATTGGTGTTCCGGGGGAGATCCCCGAAAGGGCATCTACCGTATCCTCGAGGGGTTCACGCACCAGGCGAGTGATGCGGTCGGCCGAAATGCCCGACCGGGAGGAGAGGAGCCCTATCCCGTCTGCAAGGGATTTCAATGCGGTTTCACCTTTTTCGAGACCTTTATGCGGAAACGTCTCGGCCGGGACCCACAGTCTGCGGAGTTCTCGGAGCATCCTTCGGGGGATGGGAGCGAGTTTGAGCATTCCCGTGAGCTGCCAGAGGGCGAGGGCCGTGAGGATGGCCGAGGGCCACAGGAGTTCCCGCGGGTCCTGGAGATTTGTGATCGACCACGGAAATGCGTTTTCCCAGGTCGTCCAGTGGGGTTCGATGCAGCGCATGATCCGGCTGGCGTCCTCGACGAGGAGAAGCGTCTTTTCCGCCTCCTCGATCCGTCCCATTGAATTCGGCGTCTCGTGATTCTTTGTAACCGGGTTCCACAGGACTGGTCTCTCCTGTGAAAGGCCTTCTATGAGAAGCGCCCACGGCTCGGGGAGGTGGATCAGGTCCTTGGGAACGAGCCCGTCCCGGATAAGATCGCGCGCCCGTTTCGAAAGACCCCGTATGATCCCGTTTGCAAGGCGGATCAGGTCCTCGATAGTGCTATGGGCGAGGACCTCGGCGGGCTTACGCCCATAGAGGCGTTTTTCGTGATCGAGGGAGAGATTGAGGAGGGAGGATACCTTTTCCAGGGCGGAACGCAGGACCGAGACGTCGTCCCAATCGACCTGATCGGCGACGAGGATCTTGTTCGCCGCTCCGGTCCATTCGAGGATGATCCTTCCCATAGCAGTAGTCCCAGAAAGGTCGCTGACGGCCTCACTGAGGGGACCTTCTTGGGTGCTGTACAGGGTGGGGACGAAGGCGGGCATGGGGATGTCTTTGTCAGCGGGTTGAGTGAATGCACGGCGCTTCAATCGTTTTTCGGGAAGGGGTGCATAGATCTCTATGGCATCGAAGTAATCCGGAATGCCCCAGGACCCGAGGCGCGCGCATCTCATGCGGTAAACGTGTTCAAGGGTCTCGGTCGGTGTCTCCCAAAGCAGGGTCTCCATGACATCCCGGTACGACCCTGCGGAGATGTCATAGATCTCCTTCAGAAATTCCGACAGGAGGGGAACGAGTTCCTGTTTCCTGAAAGATATGAAATAGACGTCATCCAAGGTAAATGGGGGCAGGGTGTCCCGCGCCTCCTGGATGTCCATGTCATCCGGAAGTCTCACAACGCGAAGAAAGGGCTGAAGGGCGACAGAAACGAGTGCAGGGTCTTCGGTAAGTATCCATGTCAGCCATGAAACAAGGGCAGACCTGTCGTCTTCGAAAAGGAGGACGAGCCAGGCGATGAATTTTTCCGGTCGGATCCGGTCTTTTGCCCACCAGTCCAGATCGAAGATGAACTGGATCTGTTCGGGGTTGGCGAGCACGAACAAGGCCAAGGCGTCTTCAGGGCTCGATGCCTTGATAGTCCAGAAGAGTTCCTCAACTGGCAGGCCCCGTACGAGTTCCTGGGGGTTGGGCGAGTGCAGGATGATCTCATGGCGCTGTTCCCAAGGGGTGAGGAGAACGAGGATCGCTTGATCGTCCATGGAGAGGGTCTCCATGGATTTCCCCCGTTCTTTTGGGGACAGGGATAGATAGAAGGTCGGATCGATCTGGTTCAAGTCTTTTCTCCTGTTGTCCGATATCTTAATAGTACTTACCTCAACATGAAATCGAAAGCCGATGCCGCTGAAAAGGCCTGATCCGCAAATCCTGCTCCATATTTCTGACCTGAATCCATGGGCTGACGGCCGGAATATTTGTTTCGTGCGGCAAATAGCCCCCGTCCATGGGGGCGGATTTGCCGACGGCGCTCGTCCATGGGCGCCTCACTCCACAAATGCCCTGGCCATCGGCTTATTCTGTGAAATAGAAGGGTTCGAGGGCATATTTCACGGATTCAGGTCTGATCTCGACGGCTTGTGCAGAGTAACTGCCATTGACCTGTACCCATGCTCCATGCATGCGCCTCAGGCCATCTGATTCTGTATGCCGGCAGGCAGGCGCACAGCCCTGATGGACAAGGAGGGCGAATCACCATTCTCCCTTACAGCGTATGTCGGAGTGTCAAGGGATGTGGCGCACGAATCGGCAGGACAGCCGATCTGCACTGCCGAAGGCAACCCCGAAAAGGGGTGGCGTCCAGGGATGGAGGCCATGCACGGAGCAGTTCTTTTTTTCAGCGGCATAAAGGATGATGGTCTCGTAAAAAGTCCCAG
>DIFG01000076.1:28200-49413 GCA_002419025.1 Deltaproteobacteria bacterium UBA5754
TCGACTTTTTACGAAACCATCAAGGATGGTTCCTGTGCAACTCGGCGGCGGGATGGAGTTTCCCCCCGGCATCATGAGGAAGGATGGTGCTCCCATGAGCAAAGATGACTGGATGGCCGGTGAACCGATATATGTCCTGATAGCGGAAGATGAGCGGAACATCAGCGAACTTCTCGAGGAACTCCTTGCCCGGGAGGGCCGCAGGATCAGGATCGTCCACAACGGACGGGAGGCGATCGGTGCCCTCGAAGAGAGGCCTTTCGATCTTCTGATCACCGACCTCATGATGCCGGAAGTGGATGGCATGGAATTGATCCGGAGGGCCAAGGCCTTGTACCCTGACATCATGGTCATCATCATGACAGGGTACGCATCCCTTGAAACGGCGATCCAGGCGGTCAAGGAAGGTGCCTACGATTATCTCCGAAAGCCCTTTCGTCTCGACGAACTCCGCATCAGCGCAGACAATGCTTGCGAGAAGATCCGTCTCATGCGGGAAAACAAGAGACTTCTGGCCATGCTGCACCATGCTGGAGACCTGTCGGAAAGGGATCCGTCGTCATTTCTGTCCGTAGCAGGGGATGAAAATCCCAGCGAGGACGTGCCCATTTTCTCCCTCGAGAAACTTCCTCCTTCCTATTTCCAGGCCGGGGCTATAGAGGCTGGCGCTGCCCTTTCCGAGCTCGAACGGCTCGGGGCCCTCAGGCAGGAAGGACACCTGACCGAGGACGAGTTCCGGTTCATGAAGCAAAAACTCTTAAGCAGGGTCTCCTGAGTTCTTTCCGGTGACAACACTTCAGATCATGGGTGCGCCAAGGGTGGACAAGGACGTGGACGGGATGCCGGGTTGTGTCCCTCGTTTCCGACTTCTTGTGGTGGATGACGATGAGATGATCCGCAAGCTCCTTGTCGAGCACATTCGTGCCTTTGGGGGTTTCGATGTGGACGAGGCTGCGGGCGCCTTTGACGCCTTGGCGCTAATGGAAGGGTCTGTTGCGTATGACGGCCTCCTTGTCGACATCAACATGCCCGGGATGGATGGGATCGAATTCCTCTCCCGCATCAAGGAGCGGGATAGGACTACCGTGGCCATGGTCATAACGGGGTATCCATCCTATGCACGAATCCTTGACGCCATGCGGGCAGGGGCCATGGATTTCCTCGCAAAACCTTTCAATAGCGACAATCTGAAACTCGCCCTTGAGAGGTTGGTCAGGGAGAGGAAAATCCTCCTGGAAAACAGCCTGCTTACCCAAGAACTCGCAGGGAAAAAGGCCCTTGAGGCCGTCAACGAACGGCTGAAGAAAAAGATCCATGAACAGACGATCCTTTTCACGATCAGCGAAATGCTCGGAAAGGTCCGAAGTACACGGGAGCTCTACAGCAAGGTGGTGACTCTCGCCGCGAATCTGACCGATGCCGGGCACGCCTTTTTCTGGGTCGTCGACCACGAGGCACGACGACTCGTGCTCATGGCCTCTGAGGGCATGAGTGTCCCGGATTGGGAGGTAGGTAGTATCACAGATGATGCTATGCCGGCCGCCCGCGTGGCAAGGGAAGGGATACCGATGCTTTTCACCCGTACCTGTTTACCCCGCACGGGAGGCCCTGTCTCCCCCTTTGCGGAGACCGCCCTCGTACCCTTTCGAATACGGGAGGAGATCTTTGGCGTCCTTGCCGTCTCCCGCACGGAAAATGAACGGATCCTGACCGATGAGGTCCTTTTTCTCCTTCTCATCCTCGCGGAGCGGGCAAGCCTCACGGTCGAGAATCTCCTCCTTTACGAGAGTGTCTCCCTCAACCTCCACGCCACCCTCCGCGCCCTTGTCAGAGGCCTGGAGGCCAAAGATCCGTACACGAAAGAGCATTCGCTGAGGGTCACCCGGCTTGCCGTGGCCGTGGCCGGGCACATGTCCTGCGATTCAGATGAGATAGACTCCCTCCGCTTCGCCGGCCACCTCCACGACATCGGAAAGATCGGCATTCGGGACCAGATCCTTCTCAAGCCCGGACGGCTCACCGAGGAAGAATACGCGATCATCAAGACCCATCCCGTCATCGGGGAGGAGATCGTCAGTAATCTCGGGGTCCTTCCCCGCGAAACGGCCTGCATCAGGCACCACCACGAGAGGTGGGACGGGAAAGGATACCCGGATGGGCTTTTGAAAACGGAGATTCCGCAACTCGCGCGCATCCTTGCGGTCGCCGACACCTTTGACGCCATCACGACAAACCGTCCGTATCGGCCATGCCGCCCGCGGGAAGAGGCCGTGATGGAGATCCGGAAAAATGCCGGCACCCAATTCGACCCCCATGTTGTTGAGGCCTTTCTCGATACGTTTTATGATGACGACGATGAATTGGGGAAAGCGGGTAAATCCACTGAACCATAGCACCTGTGAGGGAAAGGGGGATGAGTTGACAGGGCATCTCGCGGAACATTTTCAGGAATATCTCATCGGGAGCCTTGCAAGGGGTATCGTCCACAACATCAACAGTCCTCTCCAGGTCCTGTCGATGCAGATCGAATTTTTTCACCGCACGTTGTGCGATGATCTGAAAAACCTTGAATCCCTTCTCGCCGGGATTGCAGCCCCGGAGATCTCCCGCACCTTGAAAGGCCTGGGCGATAGGTGCAGGAAAAACGAGGCCCGCATCGCCCAGATGGAGGATATCCTCCATCGTATCCAGAGGATGGTAGATATCCTTGGAAGGCGTGCCGACCGGGACGGCGGACCGGCCCCATTTTTCGGTGACCGTCTTGTGGAAGAAGAGATGGAGTTTTTGGCAGCGGATCTCTTTTACAAACACTCCGTAGAGACAAAGTTCGTGTGTCCGAAGCGACCAGTCCTTCTCTCCGGCCTGGAGTGCAATTTCCGGGACCTTGTGGACGCCTCCCTGGTTGCATGTATAGAACAGCTTCGGGATGCAGACGAGAGGAAGGTGTTGATTTCCGTGGATCAGGAAGCCACTGGTGCGTTCAGGTACACTTTTGAGCACACAGGGGCATTGTTTCCTGCGCCGGAAGATCAACTCGAACCTTTGAAAGGCGATGCCTCGTTGGATCTCCTCGGGCTCGCCTTGTTCGTGGTACAGGAAAAGGCCCGATCTCTCGGGTATCCCGTCGTGATAATGCCTCGTTCCATATCCATAACGTGCGGATGATCCTTTCCGTCATTTCCAGGTTTTTACGCATTGCCCCGGAAGGTCCGCAGTGAGCATCCTCTTAGGGAACTTAGAAAAATTTGTCATTCTGGCAGAGGCCGGCATCCGTGCGCCTGGGAGCAGGCGCGACAAGAGGATCTGAGATGGACATCCATTATCCGGCCAAGGCCCGGTATTCTTTGGGAACCGCCTCATGAGGAGCCTCAACCTTTCGATTGCCATGGGCTCGTTGTGTACGAGGCCTACAGGCAGTTCGCCGCGTGGCCCCCGTGTTTCCGTCAGATCGAGTAGTCGATCTGCTGAACGGTTCCCATGCCGCCGTCTTCCTTGAGATAGATCCCTGTCTTGCAGATCCGTCCGAGAAGGGCGTTTTCCGTGTCGGCCAGATCAAAGACGGTTTTCGCATTTCCAAGGTAGATGGCCCCGACATCGGCGTTTTTGAGATCCATCAGGACATCCCGGCTGTTTTCCCGGCGCCACACGGACAGTTTGTCGTAGATCCAGTCATTTTCATCGATCCAATGGTTGCCGTCCTTGTCATGGGCTGAAAGCTCCGAAAAACCGTCCCCGGACGCAGGCCCGAAGAGTTCACTGCCGTTGTTGACAATGCCGTCGTTATTTTTGTCAAACACGAGAAATCCGCTGCCAGGCGCCAGGGTGTGCAGGTTCTCATTGGTGCCGTCGGAGTTCAGGTCGAATTCGAAACTCATGTCCTCAAGTTCCGCGGCCGAGCCGTCAAAATTGATCACAATGGGGTCAATCATCGGGGCCCCGGCCGTGATCTCCAGTTGTTCATGGCTTGAGTATTCCCTGTTCATCATGAGGTCCAAGGTAAAGGCGATGTGCTGTCCGTCTGCCGTAACCACGGTTCCGGAAGCTGAAAAAGTCGTGGTTTCGGATTCGTGGAAGGTGCGTGTGTAGGTGTAACGCATGCCCCATTCCTGCTGCGCTGGGGCGCCGGTGCCCGCCGTCTTTGCGGCCTGCGTTGGAACGGAATCCTGGGCCGCCGACTGATCAGGGCTTAAGTTCACATGTCCCAGTCTGATTTCCCGGCCCGTCATGGCCTCGATCATCCGTTTGAGTGCCATCAGTCTGGGGTCCATCCCCTGGCTTTCTTCCTCGATCGCCCCGCTTGTGCACCGGTCGCTTGCAGATATGTGTTCCGCATGCCGGTTCATGGCCATACGGGCCTCTCGGGAGATCGTCACCTGGTCGTTACGAGGGACTTCGCCTCCATGATCCCCCCGGCCCATTTTGAGGCCTGCAACATGGCCAGAGCGAACTCCCCATTCGCGAAGCTCTTCGTGTTCTTCCGTCTTGTTGTCGTACATCCGGGATGCTGCCAAAGAGATTTCGTGTTGATCGATTTTCATGGTTCTATCCTCGATGTCTGTATCGACGTCCATGCTCCACGGTGTGAGGGGCGGCAAAATCCCGCTATTTTTATTTTCGGTGCAATCCAGCCCCGCCTTTAAAACCAATCCGAAGGGAACCTTGAAAAATGGTCCTTTCGCCCGATGGCTATTTTGCTCGTCGATCAAAAATGCTCACATACAGGGCGTATGCTCTGTTTTTTGCCCTCCTCATGCCGTGCCCTCGAACGAAATGCCTTATTTTTCGATGTTTCCGCATGAATTTGAGGAAACCGCGGCCATGACACCTTTTTGTACAACTTGACGCACACAACCGCATATTCCATGTATCCTGGCGCCTTTTTATGGCGTACAGCCGCTTTCCTGCATGGGGATTTGCTTTCCAGAACAAACAGGCAATGAACTCGGATGCAGCGAACTAATCGGCAGGATGGCCGCCTTGCATCTCGGGCTTCTTGGGCGGTATCATATAAGACTCTTGTAAAATGACGTCATCCCGGCGAGGCCTGTCCTGGAGTGTATGAATCCAGGAGTTGGGGTCCAAAACAGCGCAAGCAGTCCATCCATGTATGGATTCCGGCCTTCGCCAAAATGGCCATCTCTGGATATTGAATATCTTGCATGAGGCTAATATTATAAAGATTTTTTCAGGACGATCAGATAATGCCATCTCCTTCCTCCCAAAAGAGAAATATACTCGTCTATCCCCATGAGATCCTTCGCAGCCAGGCCCGACCCGTGGAGAGGATCGACGGCGCCTTTCAGGATCTCATCGACGAGATGATTGAGATCATGTACGGGGCCAAAGGGGTGGGTCTTGCGGCCAACCAGATAGGGGAACTCCTGGAGCTCGTGGTCATGGACGTATCTGCCGAGGGGGATCGTCCTCAGCCCATAGTTCTCGTCAACCCCGTTATCGACGCCTCGGAAGGAGAGGTGGTGGAGCCCGAAGGGTGCCTGAGCGTACCGGACTACACGGCCGAGGTCAAACGGGCTGCCCGGGTTCATGTCTCGGCATACGACAGGGAAGGGCGGGAGGTCAGCCTCGAGTGCGAAGGGCTCCTGGCCAAATGTGTTCAGCACGAGCTCGACCACCTGAAGGGTATCTGTTTTGTGGATCGCCTCGGGCCAGTGAAGAAGGCACTCTTTCAGCGCAGGTGGTCGAAGCTCCGCTCTCAGGGGTAGAAAAGATTAATCCGTTGCGAGAGGGGTGTTAACTGAACCCGATTCAGCGGACTTTCTCGCCGCCCTCCATGTGGGCGATCATGCATGCGTAAAGGGGGCGGCGTTCGCAGATCTTCTTGATCTTCAACCGGACGGACCGGGCCTTTTTATCGTCACCGGGGTGAAGGAGAAGTTCAGAGATGTAGCCTCCCACTTCTTCCATGTCCTTTTCGTCCAGACCGCGGGTAGTGACAGCGGGCGTCCCGATTCGAATGCCGCTCGTCACCCTGGGAGGCTGTGTGTCATATGGGATCGCGTTCTTGTTGATGGTGATCCCCGCTCGCTCGAGGAGGGTCTCTGCCTCTGCCCCGGTGAGTCCCTTATCCGTAAGATCCACGAGTATCAGATGGTTGTCCGTACCGCCGGAGACGAGTCGGAAACCATGTGCGAGCAAGGTTCGGGCGAGAGCCGCTGTGTTTGCAATGATGCGCTGCTGGTAGGTCTTGAACTCCGGAGCCAGGGCCTCTTTGAAGGCGACGGCCTTGGCCGCGATGACGTTCATGAGGGGGCCGCCCTGGATGCCGGGGAAGATCTGGCTGTCCACTATGCGGGCGTATCTTTCCTGTGTGAGGATGAATCCGCCCCGTGGACCCCTCAAGGTCTTGTGTGTTGTGGAGGTGATGAAATCCGCAAACGGTACAGGCGAGGGATGGATGCCCGCGGCGACAAGGCCGGATATATGTGCCATGTCCACCATGAGATAGGCCCCGACGGAGTCGGCAATCTCCCGGAATCCGGCGAAATCTATGGTGCGCGGATAGGAACTCGCTCCCGCCACTATCATGCGTGGCCGGTGTTCTTCGGCGAGCCGTGCGACCTGCTCCATATCAATGGTTTCGGTGTCCCGGCTGACTCCGTAGTGGACGATTGTGTAAAGCCTGCCGGAAAAGCTGACCGGGGAGCCGTGGGTGAGGTGCCCGCCATGGGCGAGATCCATGGATAGGATCGTGTCTCCTGGCTTGAGGGTTCCGAAGTAGACGGCCATGTTTGCCTGGCTGCCGGAATGGGGCTGGACGTTGGCGTACTCAGAACCGAACAGGAGGTTCAGCCGATCGATGGCGAGCCGTTCCACCACATCCACATATTCGCACCCTCCGTAATAGCGTTTGCCTGGATACCCCTCGGCGTACTTGTTCATGAATACCGAGCCCTCGGCCTCCATGACCGCTACGCTGGCAAAGTTTTCAGAGGCGATCATCTCGAGTTGGCCTACCTGCCGGTCGAGTTCCGCCGTCAAAGCTTGAAATATGTCTGGATCGGTTGTTTTCAGGGCATCCATCGTGGGTCTCCGGGGCAGGATGGGCTCAGCAATCGAACATGGCGATCCGCTCGGCGTGGCGTCCCCTGGCGAACGGGGTCTCGATCCAGATCCTGACCACCTCTTCTGCGAGGAAAGGGGCGATGATCCGCGCCCCCAGGCATAGGACGTTGGCGTCGTTGTGTTCACGGCTGAGACGTGCGCTTAAAAGGTCGTTGCACAGGGCGGCGCGGACACCACGGACTCGGTTCGCCACCATGGACATGCCGATTCCGGTGCCGCAGACGAGGATCCCTTTATCTGCGGATCCTGCTTCCACCGCATTGGCCACCTTTTTGGCGATCTCCGGATAATGGACGGATTCCATGGACGGGCAGCCCATGTCCACCACGTCGTTTCCACGCCGGACGAGGTACGTGATTAAATGTTCCTTCAGGGGGAATCCGGCGTGATCGGACCCGATGGCAATCTTCACGCGTCACCTCCGTACCTTCTGAAGATAAGGACCGCATTGGTCCCGCCGAAACCGAAGGAGTTGGAAATGACGACGTTCACGTCAGCGGTGCGCGCCACGTTGGGGACGTAGTCGAGGTCACAGTCCGGATCCGCGTTTTCCAGATTGATGGTGGGAGGGATGACACCGTCCTCTATGGCCTTGATGCAGAAGACCGCTTCGATCCCCCCGGCGCCTCCCAGGAGATGGCCGGTCATGGACTTGGTGGAGCTTACGGGGATGGAGTAGGCCTGCTCGCCGAGGACACTTTTGATCGCACGTGTCTCACACAGGTCATTCAACGGCGTGCTCGTCCCGTGGGCGTTGATGTAGTCCACGTCCTGGGGCGTGATGCCCGCATCTTCCATGGCCATTTTCATGGCCCTGGCACCGCCTTCGCCGTTCTCCGGGGGGGCGGTCATGTGGTATGCGTCGCCCGAAAGACCGTATCCGATGATCTCGCCGCGGATTCTGGCCCCCCTGGCCTTGGCGTGTTCCAGATCCTCCAGAACGAGGATTCCGGCGCCTTCGCCGATGATGAAACCGTCTCGGTCCCGTTCAAACGGACGGGAAGCCTTCTCCGGCTCGTCGTTTCGGGTCGAAAGGGCCTTCATGGCGGCGAATCCGCTGAGGGCAAGGGGCGTGATCACGGATTCCGTGCCTCCGCACAAGATGATGTCCGCGGCCCCGCGCTGGATGGTCTTGAAGGACTCGCCTATGGCGTGTGTTCCTGCGGCACAGGCCGTGCAGACGACGGTGTTGGGACCTTTCGCCCCGAGGAGGATGGAGATCTGGCCGGATGCCATGTTCGGAATGGCCATGGGAATGAAAAAGGGGCTTACCCGGCCTGGTCCCTTTTGGACCAGGACATCCCTGTAGTGTTCAATGGTCCCGAGGCCCCCGAGGCCGCATCCGGTGATGACCCCTACACGGTCAGTGTTCACGTCAGCCCCGGCAAGCATGGCGTCTTCATGGGCCATGCTTGCCGCGGCAATGGCGAGCCGGACAAAGGGGTCTATCCGTTTGGCGAGTTTTTCGGACATGAACTCAGCGGGATTGAAGCCCTTGACCTCGCCGGCGATCCGACTCGCATATCCACTTGCGTCAAACGACGTCACGGGGCCTATGCCTGACCTGCCGGCGACGATGTTTTGCCAGCTCTCATCCACGCCGATGCCGACCGGGCAGAGTATCCCCAGCCCGGTAATGACAACACGCCGGCGGCTCTCGTATCCTTTCGGAGACGGCATGACCGAGGGTTACTCCTTTCTGCGTTCCTTGATGAAGTTCAGGGCGTCCTGAACGGTCTGCATCTTTTCGGCATCCTCGTCCGCGATCTCCACACCGAATTCCTCCTCGAGCGCCATAACGAGTTCGACGAGATCCAGGGAGTCGGCCCCGAGGTCCTCTACGAACGAGGCGCCCGGAACGACCTTTTCCTTGGGCACACTCAACTGGTTGGCGATGATGTCCATCATCTTTGCATCAATGCTCATGGATATCCTCCTCATTTCAGACAAGTAAGGGAGTTCTATACCCCCGATTGGTTGTTATGTACAGAGAAGGCCGCCGTTTACGTGGAGGACGTGCCCTGTGATGTAGGCTGCCGATTCGGAGACGAGAAAGGCAACGGTCCCGGCGACCTCCTCGGCCTTTCCCATGCGTCCTGCAGGGATCTGGGCGAGGAGCTGGTCCCGGACCTTTTCAGGGAGGACGGCGGTCATGTCCGTTTCGATGAAACCGGGAGAGACCACGTTTGCCGTGATACCCCGGGATGCGACCTCTCGAGCCACGGATTTCGTGAATCCTTCTAGTCCGGCCTTGGTGGCGGCATAGGCCGCCTGACCAGGGTTCCCCATGGCTCCGACAACCGAGCCGATGTTAACGATGCGGCCCCATCGCTGTTTGAGCATGGTCATGAGGACGGCCTGGGTGCAAACGAAGGCCCCTGTCAGATTGGTGGAGACGACGCGGTCCCAGTCTTCGGGCCTCATTCGGGCAAGAAGGGCATCCCGGGTGATGCCGGCGTTGTTGACGAGGATGTGGATTGCGCCTCGGGCGGAGAGGATCTCGCGAATGGCGGACGCGGTACCTGCACTATTCGAGACATCGAACCGAATGATCTCTCCGGTGCTCCCAAGGGCTGTGATCCCGGAAAGGGTCTCACGGGCCGCATCCTCGTTGCTTGTATAGTTTACGATGACGTGGGCCCCGAGAGAGGCGAGTTTGATGGCGATGGCGCGGCCGATGCCCCGTGAGGCCCCGGTCACCAGGGCGGTCTTTCCGGCGAGCTCTTTTTCCATGTCCAGCCTCTGGTTCGTCAGCCCCGTTCAGCCCTTATCCTCTTGATGAGTAAGGGAAGGATTTCCTTGATGTCTCCGACTATGCCGTAGGTCGCGACATCAAAGATGGGGGCTGTGGGATCTCGGTTGATGGCGACGACGATCTCGGATCCCTGCATGCCGACCACGTGCTGGATGGCACCTGATACGCCGCAGCCGATGTAGAGTTTGGGTGAGACGGTGACTCCGGTCTGTCCGATCTGTGTCCTTTCAGGGAGCCAGCCGGCATCCGTCACGGCCCGTGTCGATCCTACCGCGCCCCCGAGAAGGGATGCGAGGGTCTCTACGAGGTCGATGTTTTCCTGGGATTCCATGCCCCGGCCTGCGGCAACAACGACACACGCGCCCTGAAGCGCCGGCCCTTTCCTTTCCTCCAGGATGGTCTCTACGACATGGACCCTATGCCTCAGGTGTTCGGGTTTGGGAATTACGGAAAGGATCTCGCCCGTCCTGTCGGGATCGGGATTCGTGGGTTTGAACACGTACGGCCGGACGGTCGCCATCTGGGGTCTGTGACCCTCGCAGACGATTGTGGCCATGAGGTTGCCGCCCCATGCAGGTCTTGTCTGGAGGAGTGAGCCGTCTTCCTTCCGAATGTCAAGCCCTGTACAGTCTGCGGTAAGTCCTGTCTCGAGGAGGGTGGCTACCCTCGGTATGTAGGAACGCCCCATGGGTGTGGCCCCGGCAAGGATCACGGCGGGCTTGTGGGTAAGGGCCAGGTCCGCGAGGACGTTTCCGTAGACCTCGTCGGTGAAGAAGGCGAGCTCCGGGTGGTCAACGACGATGCAGCGGTCTGCGCCGTGACGGATGAGGTCCTGTGCGTGATCCGTGACCCCGAAGCCGAGGAGCACGGCCGTGACCTGCGTTCCCTGCTTTGCGGCAAGTCCGCAGGCCGTGCCAAGGAGTTCATGGGTGATCGGGGCGATCCCCAGCGTGGGCCTCCATTCCGCCGCCACCCAGATCCCCTGCCAGGCAGAGAGACCGGAGGAGGTTTCTCCTGAAAGGCGCGTTCCTTCGATGCCGATGGACTCCTCTGGACAGGCCTCGACGCATGCTCCGCAGAGCGTGCAGGCGTTTGTGTCCACGCGGGCAAGCCCGTCCACGACAGACATGGCCCCAAAGCCGCATGCCTTTTCGCACTCTCCGCAGCCTATGCACTTTTCTGCGTCGATGACGATCATGAGAGGATCCCGGCCTCTTTGAGATGGACGATGAGCGCGTTCACCTGTTCATCAGGGGTGCCGGTGAGGATCTCCCGTCGTGCGTTGAAGGTGGGGACGTGGGTGGAAACCACCTTGGTGGGGGAGCCGGCAAATCCGACACGTCCGGGGTCGGCAGCGATGTCCCCAGCGCCCCAGACGGGAATATGGGTCTTTTTGGCCCTCATCTTTCCCTTGAGGGAAGGAAGGCGAGGGGTGTTCAGGGTCGTGAGGACGGTGAAAAGGACAGGAGTCTCGACCTCCACGACCTCCCGGCCTTCATCGCACATCCTCGTGACCCGGAACCGGGGGCCTTCCGCAAGTTCGATGGCGTTCACACAGGTGATGGACGGGATCCCGAGTCTCACGGCAAGCCCGGGTCCGACCTGGGCCGTGTCTCCGTCCACGGCCTGTTTGCCGCAGAAGACCACGTCGCACCCCCCGAGCTTTTCAATGGCCTTCCAGAGGGTATAGGTGGTCGCCAAGGTGTCAGCTCCTGCAAAGGCCCGGTCTGAGAGGAGGACGCCTGCGTCCGCGCCCATGGCGATGGCCTCACGAAGGGCGCTATCGGCCTGGGGCGGCCCCATGGAGATGACCGTCACCGTGCCCCCTGCCTTCTCTCTGAGCTGAAGGGCGGCCTCGATGGCGTGGAGATCAAACGGGTTGATGACGGCATCCATGCCGTCACGGATGATGGTCCCCTTTTCCCGGTCGAACCGGACGGTCTTGGCATCCGGGACCTGCTTGACGCAGACGATGATTCTCATAAGTCATTAATTGACGGAATATTCCTTGTTGAGGGCCTGCCCGATGACGTTTCGCTGGATCTGATTGGTCCCCTCGTAGATCTGGAGGATCTTGGCATCCCGCATCATCTTTTCCACTGGATAGTCCTTCATATAACCGTATCCACCGAGGATCTGGACGGAATCCGTCGTCACCTTCATGGCCATGTCCGTGGGAAAAAGTTTGGCCATGGCGGAGAGCTTGGAAAAGTCCCTGGCGCCTGAGTCGATGGTGCGGGCGACCGCATAGACAAGGGCCCGGGCCGCTTCGATCTCGGTCGCCATGTCGGCGAGCATGTGTTGTACGGCCTGGAACGAGATGATCGGCTGGCCGAACTGGACCCGCTCCTTTGCGTATCTGACCGCCTCATCCAGGGCGGCCTGGGCGAGGCCCACGCCGATCGCCCCTATGCCGGGCCGGGCCAGATCGAGGGTCCTCATGGCGAGGATGAACCCACCCCCACGTTTGCCGAGCATCCTGTTCTTGGAGATTCGGCAGTCCTGGAAGACGAGTTCGCGCGTGGAAGAGGCCCTGATCCCCATCTTGTTTTCCTTCTTTCCGAAGGAAAACCCGGGGTCGCCCTTTTCCACGATGAAGGCGGTGGCCCCCCGGGGGCCCTTGTGCCGATCGGTCATGGCGATGATCGTGTAGATGTCGGCCTCGCCGCCGCTCGTGATCCATTGTTTTGTCCCGTTCAGGACCCATGAGTCTCCGTCTTCCACCGCCGTGGTCTGGATGCCGGCGGCATCGCTTCCTGCGCTGGATTCGGTGAGGCCGAAGGCAGCAAGACGCCTGCCCGAGGCGATATCCGGGAGATAACAGGCCTTTTGCTCGTCCGTCCCAAAGAGGAGGATGGGGTAACCCCCGAGGGCGCTCGCGGCAAAGGTGGTGGTGACACCGACACACCCGTAAGCCAGGTTTTCCACCGCGAGGCACGTCTCGAAACAGCCCCCGCCTATTCCGCCGTATTCCTCTGGTATGAAGACGCCGAAGAGGTCAGACTGGGCGAGTTCCTTCATGATCACCCACGGAAAGTCCCCGGTCTCGTCGAGAGCCGCACGCACGGGGATGATCTTCTCCGTTGCGATACGCCGGGCAAGATCGACGATCATTTCCTGCTCTTCCGTCAAAAAATAGTTGACACGAGCCATCCATTTCTCTCCAAATTTTTTACCAGTGCATTGCGAGGGAGCCCCACGTGAACCCCCCTCCGAAGGCGAGCATGAGGATACGTTCTCCCAGGTGCAGACGGCCTTCCCGGTTCGCCTCGTCAATGGCTATGGGAATGCTGGCTGCGGAGGTATTACCATACTTGTGTATGTTGATAAAGACTTTCTCTGGGGGAAGACCCAGTTTTTCCCGCAGGTGATCGAGGATGCGGATGTTTGCCTGATGGCAGAAAAGGAGGTCCACATCGTCCCCAGACCATTTGTTCGCGGTCATGGCCTCCCATGCCGCGGATTCAAGTGCCTTGACCGCATGTTTGAAGACGTCCTTGCCCTGCATCTGGATGTATTGCCATCCTTGCCGGAGGACCTCCTCTGTGAGGGGCACCCCTGTCCCGAGGGCCCGGATGGTAAGGAGCTCCCACAGGGATCCGTCGGCGTGGAGGTGGGTTGAGAGAATTCCCCGCCGGGGTGCGCGGGTCCCCGTGAGGACCGCGGCTCCCGCGCCGTCGGCGAAGAGGACACAGGTGGATCGGTCTTTCCAGTTGGTACGCGCCGAAAGGACCTCGCTTCCGATGACGAGGATCTTCATCTTCCTGTCCGTTCTAATGAACCTGTCCGCAATGGAGGCCCCGTAGAGAAAGCCGGAACATGTGGCAGAGAGATCGAAGGCGCCGGCCTTTTTCGCCCGAAGCTCCTTCTGGACGAGACAGGCGACGGACGGCATGGGCATGTCAGGGGTAAGGGTGCCGACGATGATCAGGTCGATTTCCCGTGCCGAGACCCCGGCCATGTCGAGGGCCTTTTTGGCTGCTTCAGTGGCAAGATACGAGTTTGTCTCCCCTTCATCCACGATGTGACGCTGATGGATTCCTGTCCGGGCACGGATCCATTCGTCCGATGTATCGACGATCTTTTCCATGTCCTCGTTCGTCACGATCCGGCGCGGGACATGGGAGCCGGTGCCGATGATTATTGATCTGACGGGCATACTCTGATCTTTGTCAAGTGGGTTCAGGTGGTCTCGACCGCCTGCAGGAGGGCGTCTCCAGGGTCGAGTTCCGTCTTCAGACAATTGACGAGATCCTGACGCGCCAGCCTGTGCGCTGCATAAAGGGCGTTTTTCACGGCCTTGGGTCCGGATCTTCCGTGAGAGATGATGACGATACCATTGATTCCGAGGAGGGGAGCGCCTCCGTACTCAGAATAATCGACCTTTTTTCGAAAGGCGCGGAATGGCCCCTGGGCGAGCAGATATCCCAAACGACCGAGGATGCTTCCGGAGATCTCGGTCTTCAGCATGGAGAGGATGGATTCCGCAAGCCCCTCGCTGAGTTTCAGACATATATTGCCGATGAAGCCGTCGCAGACGATGACATCCACGTCTCCCTTGAAGACATCGCGTCCCTCGACGTTACCAAGAAAGTTGAGCCGGCTTGCAGAAAAAAGGTCATAGGCCTTTTTGACCTGGACGTTACCTTTATACCCCTCTTCGCCGATGCTCAGGAGACCTACCCGGGGGTTATGGATGGAGAGGATCTGTCTGGAGAAGATGGCCCCCATAATGCCGAACTGGAGTAGGTGATGGGGCTTGCAGTCCACGTTGGCCCCGACGTCTATGAGGACGACAGGCCTTTTGAGGGTCGGCATCATGATCGCTATGGCCGGACGGACGGAATGGAGTCTGCCGAGGGTCACCATGGCGGTCGCAAGGGTCGCCCCGGAATTTCCGGCGCTCACAACGGCCTCCGCCGTTCCTGCCCTGACAAGATCGAAGGCAATTCGGATGGAGGAGTCCTTTTTCTTGCGGAGGGCCTCGGCTGGAGATTCCCCCATCTCCACGACCTGCGTCGCGTTTTGAATGGAGATGGGAAGGCCCCTCGCACCCAATGTATCGAGGTGGGCGGCGATTTCCTTTTCCGGTCCGACAAGAACGGTTTCAATACCCCACTGCCGGGCTGCTGCGACAGCCCCCTCGATGAGGACGCGGGCGCCGAAGTCCCCGCCTTTCGCATCTAAGGCGATTGCCATGGGGTCAGGAGGTCACTTCCTCCTTCTTGGTAAAGACCTTGCCCCTGTATGTACCGCATTGCGGACATATGCGGTGGGGAAGCTTAGGTTCCGTGCACTGGGGGCACAGGGAAAGGTTCTGTGTGGTGAGTCCGTCATGGGAACGGCGGTTCCCCCGACGGGCTCGGGATGGTTTTCTTTTGGGTACACCCATGGCTGTTTTTCCTCCTGTCGCGCAATGTCAGTGTGGCACGGACGTTTTTTTCAGGGACTCAAGGACGGCAAAGGCCGAATCCGGGTCTTTGTGTGTGCAGGTGCAGGTTTCCCGGTTGAGGTTGGCCCCGCAGTTGGGGCAGATGCCCTTGCATGTATCGGAACAGAGTTTGCGTTCAGGGATGTTCAAGAGGATCTGCTCGCGAAAGACATGAGCGGTGGGGATGTGGATGCCGTCATACTGCGCTAGCTCCACGTCTTCGATGCGCATGGCCCTTTCGGCCGGTTCCTCGACGGAAGCAGGGGCGAAAAGATAGGTGAAAGATGTTGAGATCTCAGCAAAAAAATCCTCGAGACAACGGTCGCATGAGAGGGTAAGTCGGGCTTCGACGTTTCCGGCCAGATAGACCTGATCACCCATACGTGTAAGGGACGCCGTTCCAACGACAGGGCCCGAGGTTTTGATATCCTCCATGTCCTTCAGGATGCCTGACAAGTCGTCATAGTGGACACTCAGGCCTTCAGGCGGGATGTCCTCGACGAGGATATGGGGTTTCATGAGGCGCGCTGGCATGAAAGTGTGTTATGAAAATTGGAATGCAGCGTAACGCGCTGATCGAGTTTTTTCAGCGCATATAGGCTACCTTGAAAAATTTGGAATTTTGTTCGATGGCAAGGCGCGAGGAGGTCAAAAAGCGGAGCATACTCTATGTATGTGAGCATTTTTGGCCGACGAGCAACACAGCCATCGGGCAAAAGGACAATTTTTCAAGGTAGCCTATAGATGAAATCAACTACTATAGTTGGGTGCAGATTCCTGTCAAGTCATTGTGGCCGGACACGATCTTCCGGAGACCTTGGCAAGGAGGATTCCGACCTCGTAGAGAAGATACATGGGGATAGCCATGAGGGACATGTTCAATAGATCGGGTGTGGGAGTGAGCAGGGCCGAGAAAACGGCAATTACGAGTACTGCGTATCTTCGGCCCTGGGAGAGGGATTCCGGGCGGCAGATTCCGAGACGGCAGATAATTGGGATGACGAGAGGAAGTTCGAAGATGAGCCCGAATCCTCCAACAAAAAAAACGACGAAATCCACGAATTTCCCTACCGCGATGACCGGGTGCAGGTGTTCGGACTGAAAGCCCAGGAGGAACTGTATTCCCAGGGGCAGGGTGACGAAATAGCAGAAAGCGGTCCCTGTGAAGAAAAGGATGAGGGATGCCGCAAAGATGACAAAGGAGGTCCTCCGGGAAAAACCGAAGACGGCCTCAAGCCCCCGGGAGAGTTGCCAGATGATGATAGGCATGAGAGCAGTGATCGCCATGAGGCCGGAGAGCTTGAGGAGGGCGAGAACAGGTTCCATGACCCCGAAGAAGGCGAGTTTCTGGCCGAGGTGGTGCTGAAGCCTCCCAAGTATCCAGGGGGAAAATATATAGATGATGGCAGTCAGGGCGGGAAAACAGACGGCGATAACGAGGATCCGCCGCCTCAGGTGGCCAAAAAGCCGGACGATCGTCCGCGGCCCGAAGGATTCCGGTGTCTCTCCCATTGTGTGTGATCCCCTTGGGGGGTCAGGCGAGGCGTTCGCGGATATAGTCCACGGCGTTTCGAAAGAAGACGAGACCGGCGCCTTCTTCGGGGAGGGATTGCCGTGTCCACCTCGGATGGTTGGTGTGGTGGGTGAATGCCTCAGGGTGGGGCATGAGGCCCATGAGTCTCCCCGTCGGATCGCAGATGCCGGCAATGGCGAATTCCGATCCGTTCGGGTTGAAGGGGTAGTCTCCAGTGGGTTGGCCGCTGTCTGGATCGACGTACTGGAGGACCACGAGATGATCCTCAACGAGTCGCTTCTGAACCGACCCGTCAAGTGTCACGAATTTCCCCTCGCCATGCCGGACGGGCAACTCGATCCGGTCGATCCCCCGAGTAAAGACGCAAGGCGTGTCTGCAGGGGCTTGGCAGGTCACCCACCGATCCTCGAAACGACCGGAGTCATTATGGGTGAGGCTGACGAGCCTGGACTCGTAAGCCCGGCCAAAACCCGGAAGGAGCCCGGTCTTGACCATGAGCTGAAAACCGTTGCAGACCCCGAGGACAAGGCCGCCCCTTTCGATGAATGCAAGGAGGTGATCCAGGAGGCGTTCTTCGCCGTCCCTGATCCGTGCGCATCGGAGGCGATGGGCCCCGGCCTGGGCCGCGCCGAGGTTGTCTCCGTCGAGAAACCCCCCTGGCAGGTTCAGAAAATGATATGAGGAGAGGCTGATGGTGCCGTCGAGGAGATCGGAGATGTGGACGATATCCACCCGATCGGCGCCGGCCAGCCGGCAGGCGTGGGCCATCTCGCGTTCGCAGTTGGTGCCGTATCCGGTGGTGACAATGGCGTGGACTTTGGGTCTCATGAGGCGGCTCCGCAAGGCGATATTCGATTATTATAATGCGTTTTTGAATCCGTGGGCCCACGGCCAGGGTATATGTTCCGTGCGGCAAATAGCCTCCATCCATGGGGGCGGATTTGCCGAACGGCACCCGTCCATGGGCGCCTCACTCCACATATACTCCGGCCGTGGGCTTATTCTGTGAAATCGATAAGGTCGATGGAATATCTCACGTATTCCGGGTGTTCATACTCTACACCAGCCCCTATTGTCAGGCAAAAATGTTCGAGGCCCGCGCATGAGCGGTGAGGTCGTTGCGTCCACCGCCAAGAGGAGAAAACTCCGTGAATGGAGACTTGTCCTGAACGCCCTCGGGATTCCACATTTTGTTGAGGCGGGGGAAGGGGGGATGCGGCTCATCGTGGTGAAAGAAGAGGCCTTGGCCCAGAGGGCTCGGGAAGAAATCGCCCTCTTCGAGGAGGAGAACAGGGACTGGCCGAGTCGTCCCCAGGCGGTGCCCGAGCAGGAGCCCCATCCGCCCACCTGGATCATCCTGGCCTTTTTTGCCCTGTTTTACCTCCAAACCGGTGGCTGGGACGGTCAATCCTTCTGGTTCGATGCCGGGGCTGCGGACGCAAGGCGTTTTCTCCATGACCATCAGTGGTGGAGGGCGGTGACGGCCCTGACCCTCCACGCCGATGTGGTCCATCTGGCGGGCAATCTCCTTATCGGAGGAACGATCATCCATTTTATCGCCGCCATTCTTGGAACAGGTCTCGCTTGGACCGCTGTCATTTTCTGCGGGGCCATGGCGAACGGCGTCAACATGTTCTTTCATGGGAGCGGCCATGTATCCGTTGGGTTTTCTACAGCGGTCTTTGCGGCCGTGGGCATTCTCGCAGCCATGAACTGCTGGAGACATGGGCAGTGGAAGGGGGTGCTGCTCTCCTTCGGCGCGGGGATGTCACTGCTCGCCATACTCGGGACGAGCGGGGAACGCGTGGATCTGGGCGCCCATTTGTGGGGTTTTGTTGTAGGGTTTCTTGCCGGAAACGGCTTGGGGGCCTGGATCAGGGCCCGCCGTCCCCTGCCAGGGTATATGACCCAGGCAGGTCTCCTTGCAGGGTGCCTTGGGTTGGTCTATTTGTGTTGGCAGCGTGCCCTCTGGTGAGGGATCAAACAAATACCTGAATCCGTGAGCCGACGTTCGGGCTGTTTGTTCCGTGCGGCAAATAGCCCTTGTCCATGGGGCGGATTTGCCGACGGCGCCCGTCCATGGGCGCCTCAGTCTACAGACACCCCGAACGTCGGCTTATTATGAAAAATCGAGAGGTTGAATGTATATCTAACGGATTCAGGAAGTATAAAAAGGCATCAAATATGGGAAATGTCATGATCATCCAGGTCGTCACCGTAACAGGGACTCGGGAGGAGGCGGACAGGATCGCCTCCGTCCTGGTGGAAAGGAGGCTCGCTGCCTGTGTACAGGTCGGTGGACCCATCACGAGCACCTACCGGTGGAAGGGGAAGGTGGAGACAGCCGAGGAATGGTGCTGTTCCATCAAGACCCTGGAGGGGAACTACCGGGCCGTGGAGGATGCCATTCGGGAGCTCCATTCCTATGAGCTTCCCGAGATCCAGGCCTTTCCCGTGATGTGCGCCCTCCCGGCCTTTGCCGAGTGGATCATGGCATCTGTTTCCCTTGACACCTCTCGAGGTGGAAAGTAAAGAAACGCCCATGAATCAGCCTCAAACCCCCGATTTTGCCAAAGGCGGCGGAATCCTCCCTGTCATCGCCCAGGATCACGAGACAGGCGAGGTGCTCATGCTCGCCTACATGAACAAGGAGGCCTGGGAAAAGACAGTCAAGACCGGAAAGCTCCACTACTGGAGCAGGTCCCGGCGAAAGCTCTGGCTCAAGGGTGAGACCTCCGGTCACGTCCAGACGGTCCGCGCCATTTTCCTCGACTGCGACGGGGATGCGATACTTGCCCAGGTCGAGCAGGCGGGAGGAGCAGCCTGTCACACGGGATACCGGAGCTGCTTTCATCGCAGGCTCGAGAAGGATGCCTTTGTCGTTGTCGGGGAGCCTGTTTTCGATCCGCGGGAGATATACAAGAAATGACCCATCTGCAACTGGGGATCCCCAAGGGAAGCCTCGAAAAGGCCACCATAGAGCTTTTCGCCAAGTCTGGCTGGCGGATCGACGTCCATTCCCGGAGCTATTTTCCTGATATCGACGACCCTGAGATCACGTGCAGTATCTGCCGGGCCCAGGAGATGTCCCGGTATGTGGAACAGGGCACCCTTGACGTGGGGATCACGGGAAAGGACTGGATCCTCGAAAACGACTCGGATGTGATCGTGGTCTGCGATCTTGTTTATTCAAAGGTGAGCAAGCGACCTGCCCGGTGGGTCCTTGCCGTGCCCGCTGGCTCCCCCTATCGGAGCGCGCGGGATCTGGCAGGGAAAAAGATCGCTACCGAGCTCGTGAATTTCACCCGCCGCCACTTTGATGCCATGGGGGTGGATGTGACAGTCGAGTTCTCGTGGGGTGCTACCGAGGCCAAGGTCGTCTCCGGGCTCGCGGACGCCATCGTGGAGGTGACCGAGACCGGAAGCACCATTCGCGCCCACGGACTCGTCATCATAGAGGACCTCATGGAGTCCAATCCCCGGCTCATTGCCAACAAAACGGCATGGGAGGACCCCTGGAAGCGTGAGAAGATCGACCAGATCGCCATGCTCCTCCAGGGCGCGCTCCGGGCCGACAAGCTGGTAGGGCTCAAGATGAACGTCCCGACCGATAGGCTTTCATCGGTCGTGGAACACCTTCCCAGTCTCAATGCGCCGACCGTCTCTCCGCTTTATGACTCGAAATGGTGTTCGGTCGAGACGATAGTCGAGGAGACCGTAGTTCGGGAGATCCTGCCCCGCCTCAAGGCGGCAGGGGCTGAGGGGATAGTCGAGTACTCCCTGAACAAGGTCCTTTGACCTTTTTCCCATCTGTGCAGGTAAGGAGTTCCATATATGTGACGAGCGCCTTCAGCCCCCGTCAGTTTCCGGAATGGACCTTTCCGGAGATCGCGTTTGCGGGACGCTCGAATGTGGGTAAATCCTCGCTCATGAACGCCCTAATGGGCCGCTCCGGGCTTGTCAAGGTGAGTTCCAGGCCGGGGTTCACCAGGTCGATCAATTTTTTTCTTGTCAATGATGCCTTTTCCTTTGTGGATCTCCCTGGGTACGGTTTTGCGAAGGTCCCCAAGGGCATTCGCGAATCCTGGAAAGTGCTTATTGAGACCTACATAGAAAAAAGGGCCAATCTCCACGGGGTCGTGTGCATCTTTGACATCAGGCGCGATCCGGACGGACTGGATCGCGGCCTTATCGACTATTTGACAGCGGCGGGCCGCCGTGTCTGGATCGTCCTCAACAAGGCGGACAAGATCCCTCAGCCGAAAAGGCGTGCGGTGGAGCAAAACGTATTGGCGAAGCTTGGAGCAAGAGGGGAGGAGGCCATTCTCGTTTCCGCGCGTACAGGGGCTGGCATCGACATCCTTTCCGACACCATCTGGGAAAGATTGGGCTCCTCGACGTTTTGTGTGG
>DIFG01000096.1 GCA_002419025.1 Deltaproteobacteria bacterium UBA5754
CACATACAGGGTTCCGTTTCTGCGGCCGGCCGGAAGATAGACGTACGGCTTCATAATTCACGTTCTATACTGGATTCCGGCCTCCGCCGGAATGACGAGGCGGTATGCAACTGCGTACTGGAAACCGATCAAATTCCACACGAAATGACGAAGAGCCTTATTTATTTTATGTTCAGTTGCCGTTTAAAAAACTGACTCTTGCGGAATGCATGGTGTCCATTCTTGGAGCCTTCCCTTCGGAGGTTGTCTAAATCAGAACAAACTCGGATTTTCTGCCGATTTGTTTTGCCGTGTCCCTCGCCTTTGCGACGTATGCTCATTAAGTCCCATTTCTCTGGGATATGTGCAGCTTCCTGCCTGCCTGCCACCTGCCTATCGGCAGGCAGGGCATCCCGGGCTTTTTGAGTCTGCCTGCCAACAGACAGGCGGGGCATCATGTCTTTAAGGTTTTCTGTTGACGGCGACCATTTGTCTTACGGAGCAAACGCCCTGATCGCTGGCTCACGGATTCAGGCTTATTTGGACACGGGCGGCGTTATGGAGTATCCTTCCACGGGCCGAATTTTCACTCAGCAAACCGGAGACCCCATGGAGAGCTTCATCTTCCTCATCGACATCTTCCTTCACATGGATCGTCATCTCCATGAACTCATAGGCCAGTTCGGGCCGTGGACCTATGCGATCCTCTTCCTGATAGTCTTCTGCGAGACCGGGCTTGTGGTGACCCCGCTCCTCCCAGGCGATTCCCTCCTTTTTGCCGCCGGCACCCTGGCCGGGATCGGTCTGCTCCAGATGGAACTCCTCGTTCTTCTTCTCCCCCTTGCCGCCTTTCTCGGGGATAACTGCAACTACTTCGTGGGAAATTACATCGGGCCTGTGGCGTTTTCCGGCAGGTATCGCTTTTTAAAGCAGGAGTACATGGAAAAGACCCGCCTCTTTTACAAGAGGCACGGGGGAAAGACCGTCATCATCGCGCGATTCCTGCCCATCATCCGTACATTTGCCCCTTTTGTGGCGGGTGTAGGTGCCATGAGATACGGAAAGTTCATCGGCTTCAGTCTTGCTGGAAGCCTTCTCTGGATGTCCGTCTTTCTCGTGGGGGGCTATCTCTTTGGGAACATTTCCGCAGTCAAGGAAAATTTCTCTCTGGTTGTCATCGCCATCATCCTCCTTTCCGTAACTCCGGGCGTGATCGAGTTCACACGCTCAGCGATGAAAAGGTACAAGGCGATTGAAGGTCCCTGACCGGCTGATTGTTCAGGTAGCGGGGACCCCGACCGGCCGGCCGTGGATCACGTCCGTGATGCGCACGGGGATAAGTGAGTTGGCGGGAGGGGGAGGCATGGCGTCCCCGATCCTAATAAGGGCGGGAAGATAGTTGGACGTGGTCCCGGTGATGAATCCGTCCTCTCTGTCGATCCTTTCCACGAGGAACTCCTCGACCGCTTCGATCCGGGACCGGTAAAACGCCTCACGCTTTCGGGCGCCGAGTCCGCGCACCGTATCCACGCGCCTGGCCTTTTCTTGGGGACCGACGGTCTCAGGCAGGGCAGAGGCGAGGGTGAACGGCCGCCTGGAAAAAGGAAAGGCATGGACATAAGAGAGGGGGAGAGACCTTATGAGGGAGACGGTCTCCCCGAAGGCCTCGTCGTCCTCTCCGGGAAAGCCCACGAGGACGTCCGTGCCGATGGCCGCGTTCGGGAGCCTCTCATGGATGGAGGTGACGAGATCCCGGTAGAACGCACCGGTGTATTTCCGGTTCATGGCCCGAAGGATCCGGTCCGAGCCGCTCTGAAGGGGGATGTGGAAGTGCCGGGCGAAATTGGGCCGGGTCTGGGCTATTTCGATGATGCCGTGCGTGAGTTCAAGGGGTTCGATGGAACTTAGACGGAATCTCATGCGGGGAAAGGTCTCGCAGAGGCGGGCAAGAAGCCCGGCTAGGTCAGGGGATTCCGCAAGATCCGTTCCGTACATCCCCACGTGGATTCCGGTGACAACCACCTCGCGTATACCCTGTTCCGCATAGGTCTTCACCTGGTCGAGCACTTGGGCCGCGGGAAGGCTCCTGCTCCTTCCCCGTGCATAGGGCACGATACAGTAGCTGCAAAAGGCATTGCAGCCGTCCTGGACCTTGAGATAGGCGCGGGTCCGGGAGAGGGGGCTTCGTACTGGAAAATCCTGACACCGTGTGAGGCGGGCCACGTCCCCCATGTAAAGGCCGATGCAGTCCCCATGAGCAAGGACACGACCGGCAAGGCGGTCCTTCTGGTCGTTTCCGACGAGGCAGACCTGCCAGTCAAGGGCATCCAGGAGGTCTTGCGGGGCAACCTGGACGAGACAGCCGGTAGCGACGATGCGGGCCTCGGGGTTCAGCCTCCTCGCCCTCCGGAGAAGCCTGCGGGACTCGGCGGAGGCCTTGGCAGTCACCGCGCAGGTGTTCACCACGCAGATGTCGAAAGGTCGCGGAAAAGGGACGACTTCATGGCCGTTTGCCATAAATTCTTCGGCAATGGCGTCGGATTCCAGCTGGTTCACCTTGCATCCGAGGGTGGCGATGGCTATGCGCATATGATCCCTCCGGCGAGGACCCGGTCATCGTCGTAGAAGACGGCGTACTGGCCTGGGGTCACTGCGGGTTGGGGCCTTTCGAAAAGGACCGCGACTTTCCCATCCGGTTTGGCGAGGACCCGGGCCGGGCACCCCGAATGTCTGGAGCGGATCTTTACGGTAACTGTCCGTTCGCATACCCTTTCCGGTCTGACGAGCCAGTTGATCTCCCTTACCCGGCAGGATGCCGTGAAGAGTTCCTCCCGCTTCCCGACCACGAGGCGGTCGGCTCCGATATCGAGGCCGAGGACATAGTAGGGGGTCTCATCCGCAATGCCTATACCCTTTCGCTGCCCGATGGTGTAGCCGAAGAGGCCCGAATGGGTCCCGAGGATCCGTCCATCACGGGTGACCACATTGCCGGGTGGGCCGGCGCCAAGACCCCGTTCCTCGAGAAGATGCCGGTAGTCCCCCGAGAGAAAACAGGCGTCCTGGCTCTCGTCTTCTGCAAGCTGAGAGAGCCCGAGCCGTGCCCCGATCTCCCGGACCTCGTCTTTTGTCCGGTCCCCCAATGGGAAAAGGAGACGGGAGAGGTCGTCGGGCCTTGCCTGGTGGAGGAAATAGGACTGATCCTTGGCGGGATCGCGGGCCTGCAAAAGGGCAAGGGCCCCGTCTCTGGTCCCGATGCGCGCGTAGTGACCTGTGGCCAGGAATCGGAGTCCGAGCTCGTCGGCAAGCTTGAGTCCCAGACGGATCTTGATGGCGGGGTTGCAGATGACGCACGGATTAGGGGTGAGTCCGTTTCGGTAGGTCTCGATAAAATGGTCGACGACTTTCCGTTCGAATTCGGCCCTGACATCCAGGAAATGCAATGGGATCCCGAGGTGTGCGGCCGTGTCTCGGGCCGCCTCCTTGCCCGTACGTCCGCGCAGGTCGGCATGGAGGTCGAGGTGGACGGCCTCCACGCGATAGCCGTTCGAGATAAGGAAATGAGCCGCTACGGCGCTGTCTATCCCGCCGCTCAGGGCGGCGAGCACCCCGGGGGGCATGGTCAGGCCAGGGCCTTTTCCCTGCTGAAACTGATCTCCATGGCCCGGACCGGACAGACTGTGATACAGAACTCGCACCCAGTGCACTTCTCCGGGGTGAAGACGACCTCCTGGGTCTCATGGTCCATGGCGAGGGCTCCGCTTGGACAGATACCGGTGCAGGCCCCGCACTGTATGCAGATCTCGTCGTTTCGCCAGACCTCCTGGGCCATGGATTTGACCCTGACCCCCTGGGCACGGAGGTACTTGAGCCCGTCGAGGAGGTCTTTTTTCACCCCGGAGAGTTCAAGGACCATGCGTCCTTCCTGACCCGGCAGGATCTCTGCCTTGATAATGTTGAAACAGAGATTGAATTCGTGGCTCAGGCTGCACACAATGGGTTTGTCCGTGATATGAGGGGGGAACCTGAGGACGAGGACTCTCCGGTACATCGGATTCTCCTTTTTTTGGCGCGCAAAGTACACATAGTAAAAAGGCCGATGGAAAAGGTCAATTGGACATAAGGACCCTTTGGGCTGTTGCCTCCTCTAAGGGAAAAGGGTATGGATGCCTCTAAAAAAATCCGATACTCAAGGCGTCTCCCGCGCATCAGTCTCGCCACTGTCTATAGAGATGTCGGGTTAGGGCAGCGTAACCCGACAAAGACACTATGTGTCCACCGCCCTGGATTGGCTGCATTCCAGTGAGTGAGGTTGTTTTGGATCGGCCTCGGGTTGTCGGGTTACGCTACGCTAACCCGACCTACAAGGCTGAGGGCGGGCTGGCCGCAATGGCTTCGCGCCCAAGTGCAATGCAGAGTCTATCAAACTCTCCCTGGATTAAAAGTGCCAACTTGAATGCAAAATAGAATAACTACGCCTCATTCCTGGAAAATTTCGCGCCTTCCTGCCTGCCGGCAGGCATGGCATCTCGGGCTTTTTGAGCGGGATCAAGGCCGGTTTTCGGAAGTTCTCTCTTCGGAGTTCCAATCAGCGAAGAACTGGCCAGAGGTCTTGGTGCGCCTCCCTGACACGATCTATGATCCGCGTTACAGCAGCGGTTGGCGGAGG
The DNA here is from genome assembly GCA_002419025.1 of Deltaproteobacteria bacterium UBA5754. Classification (GTDB taxonomy): domain Bacteria; phylum Desulfobacterota; class Dissulfuribacteria; order Dissulfuribacterales; family UBA5754; genus UBA5754. Next base: position 4,646 of record DIFG01000096.1, read on the forward strand.
AAAAGAAATTTCTGAACCGTTTCGCCGTTTTCCGGAACATTCACCGAGGACGGCGTATACTCCGTCCGCGAGGCCCTTGAGGCTGTATCCTCCTTCGAGGCAGAAAACGATCCTTCCCCGGCAGCACTCACGGGCTGCGTCAAGGAGCGACCGGGCAAGGACCGCAAATCCCTTTTCCGTGACTTGCATCCCACCCAGGGGATCCCCGGCGTAGATGTCGAACCCGGCAGAGACAAGGATGAATTCGGGTGCGAAGGCCCGCGCAACAGGAACCACGATCTGCGAGAAAACGGCCGAGTAATCGGCATCCCCCATGCCGGCTGAAAGGGGTATGTTGATCGTAAAACCCTTTCCTTCATCCTCACCTGACTCTTCGATCCGGCCGCTTCCCGGGTAGTGGGGATACTGGTGGGTGGAGATGTAGAGAACGGAAGGGTCCCGGTAAAAGCTGTTTTGCGTTCCGTTTCCATGATGGAGGTCCCAGTCCACGATGAGAACGCGTGCCAGGCCGAGGACCCTTCGTGCGTAATGGGCGCCCAAGGCCACGTTGTTGAAGATGCAGAAGCCCATGGCGTGATCTCGTTCCGCGTGGTGGCCGGGGGGGCGGACGAGGGCCAGTCCGTTTGGGATCTCTTCACGCATGATGGCGTCCATGAGGGCGAATACCCCTCCGACTGCAAGGCACGCGGCCGTCCAGGATCCGGGGCTTGTCCCAGTGTCGGGATCGAGGAAGACGAACTCCTTTCCGGCAGTTCTGGCGATGCGCTCCACGTAGTCAGGGGCGTGGTTCCATGCCAGCTCTTCCCGCGTGGCAGGCCTTGGCGGTATGACGGTGTAGAGTGAGACGGCGTCAGGTTGGTCGAGACGCCGGTATATGGCCTCTAGTCTGGATGGGGATTCTATGTGGCCCGGACCGGGGATGTGATCCAGATATCGCGTGTCGCGGACGACACCTGTTTTGTTCGGTGCCTTTTCTTCATTGAATTGCATGACCTTTCTCCTGTCCTTTAACCCCTTAATCCGTGGGCCGACGCGCCCTTTCTGCCGACAGGCAGGCCGTCCATGGGCGCCTCACTCCACAAATATCCCGGCCGTCGGCTTCTTCCATGAAATTGAAGAATTGAGTGCATATATCTCACGGATTCATGCCCTATGGCAGACATTTTTTGCATGGACAGAACCCTTCGCGGAATGCGGCTTCCCGTTCCTTGAACAGTTTCCGGTGTTCCTTCGAGGTCTTCTTGCCAAAGGGGCAGGATGGCCGATGGAATCTCAGGGACTTCGTGTTTCCGATGTAGTATGGTTCCGGGCGGGCCGCAGGAGCGGACCACATCCCGCGTTTGGCCTCGATCGCCTTTCGCTGGAGTTCGAGAAGCCGGTGGTTTTCCGTCTTATCCCCGTTGTTATAGATGCATACAAAGGCAAGTCCTTCCTGGACAAGGATTTCGCTTACGGATCTTCCGTCCTCGAGCACCAGATCCGCAAGGAGCCTTCCGAACCGGTCCCGCTTTGCACCGTGCACGGTCCTGACAGTCACCCTTTTCCCTTCGACCAGTTCCCTGTTGCGGAGGCGGGCCTCGTCTCCAAAGGGCTCTCCGGGGCGGTCCTCATGTGTGACTTCGGGTGTATTGATTCCCGGGTATCGGACCTTTGTTCCGGTTTCAAGGACCACGGTGTCTCCGTCGATGACATGACTAACACGGGTTTCCGGCCAGGCCTCTTGGGGTGTGATGAGGCAAAAAAAGGCGAGCAGAGAGAGAAAGGGCGCTGCTCCATGCGCTGGACGCGCAGTCATTGTGCGTCGAGGTCCTTTCCTGTCAGGAGCCTCAGGGCATCGAGATAGCGCTCCCGGGTCTTTTCCACGATTTCTGCGGGGAGTTCAGGGCCAGGCGGCCTTTTGTCCCAGGAGAGGGACTCGAGATAGTCACGGACGAACTGCTTGTCGAAACTCGGCTGTGGGCCGCCCGGCGCATACGAATAGGCTGGCCAGAAGCGGGAGGAGTCCGGGGTGAGGACCTCGTCTATGAGAATGAGTTCGCCATCTACGACGCCGAACTCGAATTTCGTGTCCGCAATGATGACACCCCGCTGCCTTGCATACTCGGCCGCCCTTCGGTAAAGGGCGAGGCTCGATTCCCTCACGGCCCTTGCATGTTCCTCGCCGAGAAGCGCCCGGGCCGAGGAAAAATCGATGTTTTCGTCATGTGCGCCAACGGCGGCCTTTGTCGATGGGGTGAAGATCGGTTCGGGCAAGGCCTCGGATTCCCGCAGACCCTGCGGCAGCGAGATGCCGCATACGGAGCCGGTCTTGCGGTAATCCTTCCATCCAGAGCCTGAGAGATATCCCCTGACGATGCATTCTACAGGTAGGGGCGCGGCCTTCTTGACGAGCATGCTTCTGCCCTCGAGGGAGTCCCGATAGGGTCTGAACCGGGAGGGGTATGTGTCAGTATCCGCGGAAATGAGGTGGTTGGGGATGATGTCCTTCAAAAACTCGAACCAGAAAAGGGACATGCGGGTGAGGATCCTTCCCTTGTCCGGAATGGGGGTGGGTAGGACGACGTCAAAGGCAGAGAGCCGGTCCGTGGCCACCACAAGCAGGGCATCGCCGGCATCGTATATGTCACGCACCTTTCCCCGATGAAGGAGGGGGATATCAGGTAAATTCGTTTCCAGGACGGTCATGAAGGGTCTTCTCCTAGGAAAAGGGATTTTCGACAGGCTATCTAATATCTGTGCCGGGCGCAAGAAACAGGACTGTTTCCGGGCGGGCTTCCATGGACGGCCGCCGTCGGCAAATACGCAACTATTTACGGTGCCGTTTGCCCTGTCTGCTGACATGCAGGCGCGCGAACAAACGCCCCGGTCGCCGGCTCACGGATTCGGGGTGTTGTCTGACGCCTCGGAAAAGTGTATAGAAAGTATTCATGTCCTCTCCCATTCGGAAGAAGGAAGGTCCGGCGACCAGGGCCTGGGGGGCACGATCCCTCATCGTTGTCCTACTTTGCGCCTGCCTTTTTGTCACCTTGGGAACCGGCGCCCTCATCGTCGGGTATCTCTCACTCGGGCTTCCGGATATCGAGAGCCTCAAGAGGTACCGGCCGCCGGTCGTCACCGAGGTCCTCGACAAGGATTTCCGCCCGCTCGCTTACTGGTATGAGGAAAGGCGGTGGTATGTCCCGCTGGACCGCATGCCCCGCAATATGATCCATGCCATCCTCGCCGCCGAGGACGCCCGGTTTTATGAACACCCAGGCATCGATTTTCTTGGTGTCATTCGGGCCGTACTCCGGAACGTTGAGGCAGGGGGAATCGTCCAGGGGGCGAGCACCATTACCCAGCAGGTGACCCGTGCGCTCCTTCTCACGCCGGAGAAGAGTTGGGTCAGAAAGATCAAAGAGGCGGTCCTCGCCTGGCAGATCGACGGTACCCTTACTAAGGACGAGATACTTGCCATATATCTCAACCAGATCTATTTCGGCCATGGCGCCTATGGGGTGGAAGCGGCTGCGCGGACCTATTTCAACAAGCACGCCATGGACCTTTCCCTCGCGGAATGTGCCCTCATTGCCGGTCTTCCCCAGGCCCCGAGCCGCTACGATCCGTTCCGCAACCTGGAAGCGGCTCGCGCACGTCAGCACTATGTCCTGAGACGCATGGCCGAGGAGGGGTTCATATCCGCTGACGAGGCTGCTGCAGCAGCCTCGTCTGAACTTGTCTTTCAGTCCGAAGAACTTCTTCCCCCGCCGGGGTCCGGATATTTTCTCACCGAGGTGCGAAAGGACCTCGAGGCGCGCTATGGGAGAAAAAGGTTGCTCACAGATGGCCTGACCGTTGTCACGACCCTGGACAGCGAGTGGCAGTACCGGGCCCATACGGCCTTGGTCAGCGGGATCGAGGCCGTTTTGAAGAGGCATCCCCGCGACAAGGATCTCGCCGGTTCGCTCCAGGGCGCCCTAGTCGCCATGGAGCTCGAAACCGGTGCGGTTAGGGCCCTTGTCGGTGGACGGGATTTTGGGACCACCCAGTTCAACTTCGCGACTCAAGGGAGGATGCAGCCCGGATCCGCCTTCAAACCCATCGTATATGCGGCGGCCATGGCCAGGAGGGCCATCACCCCGAGGACGGTCCTCATGGATGAGCCAGTGGCTTTTCCTGGGTCAGGGAGGGGTGACTACTGGCGTCCATCGAACTTCGATGGACAGTTCCTCGGCCCCATCACGGTCCGCACGGCGCTTACCCTTTCTCGTAACGTCATCTCTGTCAAGATCGCAGACATGATCGGGACACGACCCATCGCGGACCTTGCCCATGCCATGGGGGTGACTGTCCCACTCGCGCAGGATCTTACTCTCTCCCTGGGATCGACGGCCGTGCCCCTGAGCCAGATGGTCCAGGCGTACAGCGCCTTCCCCAATGGAGGCAAGAGCGTCGAGCCACGCTTCATCCGATATGTCAGGGACCAGAACGGACGGATCCTCGAGAATATGCGGACTGTCAGACACGAGGCCCTCGATCCGGTGACGGCCTATCAGATGGTGAGTCTCCTCCAGGGGGTCGTGCGGGAAGGGACAGGGGCCGCGGCCCGGGCACTCGGCGTTCCCTGCGGGGGAAAGACCGGCACGTCGAACGATTTTCGTGATGCCTGGTTCATCGGATTTACCCCGGAGATCGTTGCTGGCGTATGGGTCGGACGGGAGGACAGGAAGCCCATCGGCACGAAGGAAACAGGTGGGAGGGTGGCCTGTCCCATCTGGACCGACTTCATGTCGGTCACCAGGACGGGTTCGGCGAGAGCGAATTTTCCCATCCCAGCCGGAGTCGCCATCGTTCAGGTGGACAAGGAGACCGGAATGTTCCTGGATCCGGACATGGGGGATGTGGCGTCCCAATCGGTTTGGGAGGTCGTCAGGGATGAGGAACTCACCCTGATGGAACGGACACCGAGTGTGTACGCAGCTGATGCCAGCCTGGAAGGCTCCACATCTCGGGATGACGAAGAAATCCGGAACCGGGGCGAGCGTGGGAAGGGTATCCCGGGCTGGATCAGGCGCCTCGACGACTTTTTTTTCAGGTAGTAGTCGGCCGCGATCTTTTGGGGAGGTCGCTCAGGTCTTCCCTGTTCACGTAGAGAACTCGGTATTCCTTCTTGAGATCGTTGACAAGGGCATCGAGAGATGCATCCGGCATTTCCTTGATTCGGATGTAGGCCTCCTTCCGGCCAGGGGAGACGTGTTCGATGCACGTAAGAACGCTCACGATTCGGGCGTTGTGGGCGCGGATGATGTTCAGGAGCTGATTGAGGACCCCTGATCGGTCTTCGATGTCACAGGCGAGTTGGATAGGGCCGCGATGGATTCCGGTTATGCTTACCATGACCTTGAAGACATCCGTTTGGGTTATGAGGCCTACGACGTGTCCATTTTCGTCTATGACAGGCAGGCCGGAGATCCTGTTGTCCAGCATGATGACCGCCGCCTTTTCCACGGAATCGTTTTCCCGAATGGTCAGGGGATTGGCAGTCATGATGTCCTTGGCCTTGACCTCTGAAAGAAGGTAGTAAAGCTCGTGGACGTCAAGGGACGTGGCCTTGGAAGGCGCGGCCTCCTTGATGTCCCTGTCGCTGATGATGCCGACGAGCCGGTTCTTCTTGACTACCGGGATCCTACGTATTCCGTGTTCCTTCATGAGCTGGGTGGCCTTCATGATCGAGGTCTCTTCCTCGATCACAATGGGGTTTGCTGCCATCCATTCCTTGACAAGCATGCGGTCCTCCTCGTAACCATCCGATGAAGTGGGGCTTTCCTCATCCACCTGGGGCGGGTTCATGAATCATGTTTGAACTCGATGTCCGGGTGAGGTAATCAGAAGGGCATCCCCGTGTCAAGGGATGGGCCTGCCTTTGATGAGGATTTTTAAAAAAAAGGGGATGGATATCCTGGAATTTTAGTGGTTTGCGATTTCCTGACAATCCTCCCGCCAGCAGCAATCCATCTGGCCGCAGTGGGGAATTTTAGTATAACACGGGTCATGTCCTTCTGCTTCCTGGATGGCCCATATAAGTTCGGTCTTTTTGAGTCGGGAATAATTCTTGATCCCCATGGCCTTTGCATGCAATTGAATTTTTTTGACGTTCATGACCTGTTCTCCCTTTTTTGGTAGCATCTGTCACCCTTATGTCTGTTGATGAAAATTTTGTCAAGGCAAGAGACCGGTTCCGTTGCTCGTGGCCTTGGTAAATTGACAATTGGGAGGTCGGTCCCTAAGTTGCAACATTGTTTTTTTGGGCTCTTCGTCATTTCGTG
>DIFG01000061.1 GCA_002419025.1 Deltaproteobacteria bacterium UBA5754
CACACAAAATGACGAAGAACCTTTTTTTCTTGATCCTTGCGCTCCTGGGATGCATTCTCTATCTCACGACAACGGAACAGGGCCTTCGCATCCTTTTCCATGCCGCATCCAGGCTCGTCCCAGGAAAACTCGCAGTCGAATCCCTCCAGGGGCGGCTGATCGGCCCGCTTAACGCGACCTCTCTCACCTATCGGGACGAACGGATCTCCGTGACCCTTAAGACCCTCTCTCTCGACTGGACCGCGTCCGCTCTTCTTGACGGAAGGCTCCTAATGACCCGCCTTTCGGCCGACGGGATCCATATCTTTCTACAGGGAAACGAAAAGGAAAGGCCTCAACACACCGTTGATGCCTCACCAATTCCTCTTCCCGGAATCATCCAGATTGACGATGGATTCCTGACTGACATCTCGATCCGGCACGGAGGGGAACCGGGGTTTTCCATCCAGCGGATCCGCCTGAGCGGTGCTGTCGAAGGACCTGAGATCCGCATGGAAAGGATCGAGACGGAGTTCGGAGGGATCCTCCTTTCAGGTGACGGCAAGATCGGCCTCGCCAAGACCGGCCCTCCCGTGCCCATCTGAGATTCGCGTGGTCGGCTCCCGGCATTCCCCAGGTGGAGGGAACCGCCCAGATATCGGGCACCCCCGGGCTACTTGAGATCGCCCTTTCCATCGCACCTCCCTACAACATAAAGGCAGACGGCTCCCTCCGCGACCTCCTTACCTCTCCCACATGGGACCTTTCAGCCCACACCCCGATCCTTTCCCCCGCCCTTTTCGCGAAAGGCATTGAAAATATCCCTGCGCTTAGGGATATAAACATCGTGGCATCAGGAGGCGCTGAGGAGGCAACCATCGAATCTCTCGCATTATCCTCTCCGGGCGGCAGGATTCGCGCCTCTGGCTCCGTGTCCTGGTCACCCACGCCTTTTTGGGAGGGGCGGATCACGGCAGATGATCTGGATCCCGGAGCGTTTTTCCCCGAATGGAAAGGACACCTCACCCTTGATGCCAGATTCGCGGGCAGGATTAAAGACGGAAAGCCGGAGATCGAAGTGGACATCGATCATACGATGGGGGTCCTCCACTCACGCCCAATCGAGATCAAAGGAGGCGTGACATGGAAGAACGACCGGGCCGGGATCAGGGACATGGAGATCCGGTCCGGCACATCCCGGCTCTTCGCCTCAGGATGGATCGGTACCCCATGGGACCTGAACTGGGAGCTGGATGCGCGGGACCTATCCGATCTCCTGCCGGATGCATCAGGGCGCGTGAAATCGAGGGGGAGGATCTCTGGAGCCGCATCCTCCTTCGCCATCACGGGAGATCTCCTGGCGCGAAAGGCATCCCATGCGTGGATCCGGGCGGACAGGATCGATCTTGCGGTTGATGTCTCCTTGTCCGAAGAAAAGACATCCTGCATCTCTTTAAATGGTCGCGGAATAGTCCTCGCAGGAAGGCTGATCCCATACGTATCCGTGGATGTACTCGGCACCACCCTCTCCCACCATGGCCGCGTGCAGGTCACCACACCCGAGGACAAGGTCACGATCGATGTTTTGGGCCGATACGCGGACGGCTCATGGGAAGGCACGGCACAGGACCTTGACGTCTCTTCCCGCATGTTCGGAGATTGGGACATGGAAAGGCCCGCACGGCTCCGGGCCTCCGGCGAAAAGGCCGAGGTCTCCGGTCTTGTCATGGGCCGGCCCCCGGCCCGCGTTGCGCTCAATGGCTCATATCTTTTTCCGGACGGCGCTTGGTCGGTTGCATCAACACTAACGGCCTTTCCCATAGGTCGTCTCGACACCCCGTTCCAGAACGTCCTAACCCTCGCTGGCACAGTGGATGCCCGAATACAGGCCGATGGGGTCAGGAAAAAGGTCCTCCACGGAATGATGGAGGCCACAGCCTCTGGCGGCAGCATCACTTTGCCCGGTGCGGACGGCATTGGTACAGTCGTCCCAATGGGGGCCGCCCGCCTCACCGCATCGCTCGACAGAAGCAAACTCACCGGGGAGATCCTCGTTGACCTTGAAAGGGACGACTCCATCACGGGAAAGGTGAAGATGACCCATGTGGATATGGCGGCCGGACCTGGCGCATGGGACATCGAATCAGGGTCATTTAAGGCGCGGTTTTCCGACCTCGGCCGCCTCGGAGCCCTGCCCCATGTCGAGAGCCTTGCAGGACGGATCCTCGCTGATGTCAATTTTTCCGGTCCGGTACTGTCTCCCCGTATACAGGGAACCCTACGCCTTGAGGGCGGCACGTGCATCCTTCCTGAGCTTGGCATCCGTGTCCGGGAGATCTCGTGCATCATCGATGGGGCGCCCGGCGAGGACCTCACCATCTCGGCTGACGCCTCCTCCGGCACCGGGGCCATCCACATCGAGGGCACGATCCGTCCTGTGGGATCCGGGTCCCCGTCCGCCGCTCTCCATGTCACGGGCACGAATTTCGAGGGCATGCGGACCCCTGAGATCCTCACCATTTTGAGTCCGGACGTCTCCATAACCGTTCTTCCGGACAAAACGGTCGGAGCGAACGGAGAGATCGCGATCCCCAAGGCCTTCTTCAAACCGGCAAAAGGCAACCGTGAAGGGATACGGCCGAGCCCTGACGTCATCATCGTCGGGACCGGAGGAAAAAGGCCGTCTCAGTGGAATTATTCGGCCCGGATCAGGCTTGCCCTGGGGGAAGAGGTCTCTTTCGAGGGCTATGGACTCTCGAGCAGGATCACAGGAGGTCTTCTCGTGACCGCCAAATCTGGGAAATCCCCTCTCGGAAACGGTGAACTCCGTCTCGAAGAGGCGACCTACTCGATCTACGGACAAAAATTCCCCCTGGAGTCAGGGAGACTCATCTATGCGGGAGGACCGCTCGATGAGCCTGGTCTCGACATCAGAATCGCGAAAAAGACGCAAGATAACGTTACCGCAGGACTTCGCGTCACCGGCACGGTATCCGCCCCGCGCATGACCCTCTTTTCCGATCCCGCCCTCTCCCAGGACGAGATCCTCTCCTATCTCGTGCTCGGCAAACCCCTCAGGCAGGCCACTGGAGAGGATGGAAAACTCTTGAAAAACGCCCTGGATTCACTCGCGATCGCAGGCGGAGAACGCCTCTCGCAGAGGATCGGCAGGCTGTTCGGAATCGAGGATGTAGAGATCCAATCCGGCGAAGAAGGCCTGGAGCACGCGCTTGTCACCGTGGGGACATATCTTTCCCCCCGGCTATATGCGAGCTATGGACGAGGGATCGTGGACGAACTGGACGTCTTTCGAATCCGTTACGAGATCACACCCCGTCTTTTCATAGAGACCGTCTCCGGGGCCGAGAGCGGCGGAGACATCACCTACAGGATCGAGCGTTGATGAACTCATAAAAAGCCCCAGACTCGCCATGCCGGACTTGATCCTGCTTCCGGATCATATTGAAACGCTATAGGGATTGGTACAGCCGCATTGGTTTGTCCAGAGTCTGCCGGATCCCGCGGCTGCAAGGAGGGCAGATGGATTGTCACGAGTTGGCGCGCACGCGCAGACGGTTTACCAGCAAATCGTCTCGCAGAATTTCATCTTTCAGTGCAATTAATTCTTCGACATCCCAGTTGGCGCTGAGAAAGCGTCCCGTGGCCCAGTCTGCCCGGCCGGAGGCCAGCCAGACGATAAATCCGGCCGGCAGTTCGGGGGTGTCTGTGAGGTAGGAGTAGTAGTCCTCTGGCATGTTTCGTGCGAGCTCAGTATCTACGCCGCCAGGATGAATAGCAAAGCATTTGATGCCGTCTTGGCCATGATCCACGTTGACGAATTCACAGAGGCGGTTGATCGCATGTTTGGATGCCTGATAGTCGGATGCCGTCGGGAACAGCAGCTGGGCGCCAATCGACGTGATCAAAATTAGATGGCCGCCGCTTGATCCTTTTTCAGCCCACCTTTTCGCTGATTCAATGAGATAGGGCATAGAGAAGCGAATGACGTGATAAACACCTTTTATGTGTACTTCCCAGGTGTACCACCAGCTTTTGGGGTCAGATTCACCAATCTTTGCCCACTTATCAAGGTAGCCGGCGTTTGCATCAGCTACGTCAATACCACCGAATTTTTTTACGCAGTCCAAGACGGCGGCTTCGACCTGTGCCGTGTTTGTGACGTCACACGTTGAGCAGGCGCATTGTGTGTCCGGGTTCGTCTGTCGGATCAGGTCTTGTGTTTCTTTGAGTGCCTGTTCTGAGCGGGCGGTTATATAGACCGCCTTGGCGCCTGCCTTGGCGAAGGCAATAGCAGTAGCCTGACCGATTCCGCGCGATCCGCCGGTGATAAAAATGACCTTGCCCGATGCGCTGTTTTTCAACGTCGTAACTGGGTCGATCGCATCATATAAGGTATGATGTTTTGTCACAGAAAGATCTTGATTATCAATTGATGCCATAGAATCTCCTCCTTTAAACTTGCTAATCATTCAATGCTTTTATGTATCCACGGAGCCGCAGTGGGACGTCCCTGCGGTTTTGTCCCGGTTAATGAAACGCCCCACTTCGTTTATCAGTTAATGTAAACTCAGGCCTCCCGATACGCTGATGTTCTGTCCTGTCACAAAAGCCGCGTCATCCGAGGCGAGCCATGCCGCGGTGCCTACCAGGTCATCTGGGTATTCGAGCCTCGGTATTGCGGAGTTATTAGCAATTTCCTTGCTAATCTCTTTGAAATCATGTTCCTGAACCGTTTCAGTTTGTATAAGCCCCGGAGAGATTGCGTTTACAGTAATTCCGTAACGCCCCGCTTCAAACGCCAGCCCCCTGGTAAGGCCGACAACCGCCGCCTTGGAGGTGATGTACTGAATACCATTACCACGTCCCATGAAAACAATTTCTGAGGATATGTTGATGATGCGGCCCCAATTTTGGGCTCGCATGTCGGAAAAGACCTCCCTGGCACACAACCACATCCCTTTTACGTTTACCGCCATGACACGATCCCAGTCCGCCTCGTCCAATTCGTAAAAAGGCTTTGTTGCCCGCTCATAACCGATATGTCTGAGCATTATGGCAGCATTGTTTACCAGGATATCGACTTTTCCGAAGTGCCGGCGGGCCTTTTCCACCATCGCCTTGACCTGCCCGGAATCGGAAACATCACAGACTATGGGCAATACCTCGCGGTCTTCGGTAGCTATCTCTTCTGCGGCCTTTTTGAGTACCTCCTCGGTGGTTCCGCAAATTGCAATATCGGCCTTTTCGGAGTAAAGCCGTCTGGCTATGGCCTTGCCGATCCCCCTTCCGCCGCCGGTAATGAGTGCTACATGTCCTTCCAAACGCTCGCATCGCATACGCCATTCCTCCTCTCATCAACTAAAACGTTATCTATATTGCTCGCGGGACACCATCCCGCGAATCGGATTCTCCTGGATGAAATCACGAATATTTATCGCCGCCAGCTCGACGGCCCTTCTGATCACGCCCGGAACCATCGCCGAATTGTGAGGCGAGCCAATGAAATTGGGAAGCTCGCAAAAAGGGTGATCCATCTTAAATGTGCCCGCGCCGAAAGGTTCGACCCACCAGACGTCGATGCCCGCCTTGAAATGAGGGTTATTCACAAGGTGTTCGAAAAGAGCGGTCTCATCTATAAGGGCAGCTCGCGCTACGTTTACCAAAACAGCGTCCGGTTTCATCAACTCAAGCTCGCGACGACCTATGAGGTTGTGAGTTCGATTATTTAATGCGATAGAAAGGACGACAATGTCGGATTCCTTTAAAACGTGATCGAGATCCTTCAGCGTTCCGATAAAGTCAACAGCTTCCTGTGTCCTGCCGCTTGAGTTAATAGCGTATATTCTACATCCCAAACATCGAAAGAGCTTTGCCACCGCTTTGCCTATGCCGCCGAAACCGATAATGCCGAGCGTTGAACCGGACACCTTTTTATTTATTTCAAACTGGTTGAATTCGCCGCGTGCCAGCTTGTCGTGATTTTTCAGCAGTTGCTTTGCCAGGGCAAGCACCATGGCCAATACATGCTCAGCCATCGGTTCGGCGTAGGCGCCGACATTGCTTGCGATCCTCACTCCTTTGGGGATATCGTCGAAGGGAACGTGATCAGCACCGGCCGAAAGAAGCTGCATGAAGCGCAACCGCGTAAGCAGCGGGTATTCATCCTTTGATAGTTCTTTTGGAGGGTTCCAGGAAAAAAGCACATCTGCTGCTTGCAGCGCTTTCTTTCTGTCTTCTTCGTTCAGATCACTCAGGAAAGAAAAGGATGTTCCTTCCGGAATAGTTTTAACCAACAACTCTTTTTCTTCAATGTCAAAAGTTACTACAATGTGGTAACGTTCCATTTTGGAATTCATGGATTTTCCTTCCCTTTTTGTCATAAATTCCCGAAGGTTCATGTAAAGGATTGAAAACCGGACATTGAAGGATTTCTTTTTCGCAAACCAGAGAGGGATTATCTCGGGCTCCTAAAAGCTTTGAATATTCCTCCGGCACCACGTCTATCAAAAGACTCATGGTATTGAAAACCTGAATGATCCTTCAAAACCCGTTAAGTGGATTGGAGATCCTTCCAGGTCTCTTTCTGCAAAAAACTTCCATCAACGTTGTCTTCCATCTCCTTAAACATCCGCCAGGGAACGGCAAAGGAGAGCACATTCCTGTCAAGCTGTTTTTTGAGATTCTTTCGTGCAGAAAGGTCTGTAAGGCCGATAACCGCCCGGGGACGCCCGGAGCGTGCCTCCTGGTAAGGGAAGATCCCGATCTGCTGGCACCCGGCGGCAAATGGGGCGATCACGTTCTCGTTGTCCTCCCTGCCGTAATTGGCCAGCACCACCAGGGCGGAAAGTTGGTCCGGGTCAGCCAGAAATACAATCACCTGGGGCTGTTCTCGGGTCGAATCGAGATCGGTTAGGGGTTTAAAGACCACATATTTTTCAGGCACCTCCATGATGGGCAGGCTGTCAATGAACCTTTTTACCAGCTCCGGGGACCTCATAAACCCTTCCCCATGACGGAATTCCTCCAAAAATTCCCTGCCCGCGGCAGATGCGAGCTTTTCAGCCGTATCGCGGCCTTTCTGCCAATTCTCATTGCCTGTAGACAGGAAATGATAGAAACATTCAATACCGCCGGGGAAGTTGAGATACTGGTTTCCGAATCCCAACCCGACTCCGCCGCCCCAGCAGCCGTAGGTCTTTTCATCAAAGGCCGCTGTTCTCCCTTTGGCCGAGGCCGCCAGCATCCACATGACACAGCCCCATTTGCCCTGTTTAAAGCCCATTGCCTTTTCGGGTCTATCCTCACTCCAGAGGATGGCCACAGGATGGTATTTCAGGTTAAGCGATCGAGCTATCTTGCTTTCCATGTTTACACCTCACTCCTTGAATGGCGTGCATTATTCGTGAGTCCTGCTGCCATGGTGTTTTTTCTGCTTCCGGTGGCCTACCGTTGACCTTATCCTGGCCCTGCGCCTACCCGAACATCAACAGCCGCGTCCACAAAAACCTGGTAAGCAGACCTATGATCATCGGAAAGACCAGAGAGGCGGCTATGCGGGCGAGGGACAATTTCCAGCCCAACATGGGAACCTCGTAAACGAGAAGCCGGTTCACGCCGAGAACAGACCAGGCTGTAATATAGGCCGTCAAGGGCGCTACGCCAGCCCCCGCCTTGAAGAGCGCTGCAACAATGGGAAACTGAACAAAGGGTCCGCCCGGGGTCAGGGCTCCGGCCAGGGTGGCGATCATCAGACCCTGGAGTCCGGATTGTTCCCCCAGCCACCGGCTCATGAGCTCCCGGGGAAGGAGCACGCTGACCAATCCAGCCCCGATAAAGGCAAGAACCATCGTCGGCAGGATCTCCTGGAAGAGTTTCCCTCCGGCCTTCAAACCCTCGAGCACCAGTGCCGGATCCTTTATATAGGCAAAAATAGCCAGGGCAAAGACCAGCAGTAATATGATCTCTGTGCTTATGCTTATTTTCATTTCGATTTCATGAACTATTTGTTGCGGGATGATGGATTCGTATCAAATCTTCTGGTTCTTCGTCATTTTGTGTGGAATTTGGGCTCCTCGACGTTTTGTGTGGATTGGAGCTATACAGGACTTCAATCCACACAAGACGGCAGGCAAAAACAACCGAGATGACATCGCGACATTCAAGCACATCCTGCCGGAGCACAGCCCCATGCTTCCGCCAAGGCAGTCATCGTACCTCGTCATTCCGGCGCAGGCCGGAATCCAGCAATTTCCCGTCAAAGGATACAGGGATACAGATCCAGCCATCCCG
>DIFG01000067.1 GCA_002419025.1 Deltaproteobacteria bacterium UBA5754
CACACAAAATGACGAAGAACCATATAAATTATATGAACGAATAGCAGGGCAACGAGATTTTTTTGTCACGTCGCGTTTTGTGCCATCTTCTTCTCGAGTGGTGCGGCTCTAAATCATATGGGCTCTCGGAGACTGGGAAAGACTGTCACCGAGATCGAGGACGATGTGGAGACTTCCGTTGCCAACGTCTCCCAGCACCTCCGCGTTATGAGGGACAGTGGCTCGGTCCGGACGCGGAAAGTGGGAAAATCTATATACATAATGCGAACCCGAAATTTTTCGAAGGCGCCCGACTGATTTGGGAAGGCCTTCTCGAAGTGACGGAGAGAGTGCTGAAGGTCGCGGAGGGCGGAGCATCCGGAATGGTAACGGAGGAATGGTGATATGGTGATCTTAATAAAAAAAAGGGTGATGCCCTTCGGATTGATCCTTTTTGTCCTTTTGTTTTGGGTCTTCAGTCCGGAGAAGGCCCTGGCGTCTGACGATTTGGCAAAGACGCCTTCCATCACTGCGGATCATCGGAAATTCGAGGTGCTCAAGAAGGATTTTACGAGCGGACCGGAGGTCACGAAGGCCTGTCTCACGTGCCATACCGAGGCAGCGAAACAGGTCCACGCAGATATCCACTGGACATGGAAATGGGGTGGAGACGGCCAGCCGGAAGGAGGAAAGAGGGTGGTCGTCAACAACTTCTGAGTGGCGATAGAGTCAAACTGGTGCAGGTGCACCAGCTGCCACGCGGGTTACGGATGGAAGGACAAGACCTTTGATTTCTCCTCCGAGGAGAACGTGGACTGTCTCGTCTGTCACGACACAACGGGTACATACGAGAAGGTGCTAACGGGCTGTGGCCACCCCGCCTATGAATCCACGATCTCCGAGGGGAAGACATATGATCCAGTGGATCTCGGAAACATAGCCAGAAACGTCGGGAAGACGAGCCGGGCGACCTGTGGCGCCTGCCACTTTTTCGGAGGCGGGGCAGCCGGCGTGAAGCACGGGGATCTCGATACCTCGCTCCTTGCGCCGTCAAAGGACCTCGACGTTCACATGGATATGCAGGGCCTTAACTATTCCTGCACCTCCTGCCATGTGACCTTCTCCCACTACATCACTGGAAGGCATTATTCGGAACCCGCGCCCAAAAACCGCAGGATGGCCCTTCCCAAGGACGACGGGAACAGGCTCTCCTGCGAATCCTGCCACGGACCGAGCCCCCACAGAAGTGACGACAAGCTCAATCATCACACAGATATCGTCGCCTGCCAGTCCTGTCACATCCCTGCTTTTGCCCGGGTAAATCCCACCGTCATGAGCTGGGATTGGTCAGTTGCCGGGAGATTCGACGAGAAGGGACGCCCCTTTAAGAAAAAGGAGCCTCCGGATATCGGACCTAATTACTTGACGAGAAAGGGTGAACTTGTCTGGGCGAAGAACGTGACTCCGACATACCGCTGGTACAACGGTTCGTTTCATTTTATGAGGATGGGCGAAAGGATCGGGGATGAAAGGCCTGTTGTCCTTTCCGGTCCTAACGGCGGTCCGGGGGAACCGGATTCCCGCATTCATCCCTTCAAAATCCACCAGGGCGTCCAGCCCTATGACCCTGTGACCATGACCATCGGGATACCCAAGATCTTTGGTCCCAAGGGATCCGGTGCATATTGGTCGGATTTCAACTGGAAGGCATCCCTTGCCGCGGGTATGATGAGCGCTGGCGTTACCTTCAGCGGAGAGGTTGATTTCATCAAAACTGAAACGTACTGGTCCATCAATCACATGATCCCCCCGAAGGAAAAGGCCGTGGGGTGTGCATCCTGCCATGCCAGGGACGGGCTCATGGCAGAGATAGCCGGAGTCTACATTCCGGGACGGGACAGGAGCCGGACGCTCGACACTGCGGGGTGGACCTTCGTCGCCCTCTCGGCCGGGGCAGTCTCGGTCCACGGACTTTTGCGGATACTTTCGCGTGGCAGGGAAAAAGGTGAGTAAAATGGCAGAAAAGATCCTACTCTACACTCGCTTCGAGAGGTTCTGGCACTGTACCCAGGCCATCCTGATCGTGCTCCTTGGAATCACGGGGTTCGAGATCCACGGGAGTTTCCATTTCATCGGCTTCGAGAGAGCCGTCCATCTCCATGATGATGCTGCGTGGATCCTTGCGGGCCTCGTCGTTTTCGCCATCTTCTGGCATTTCACCACAGGGGAGTGGAGGCAGTATCTCCCGGCCCGCGACATGATCAGGGAGACCGTGCGTTTCTACCTCGTCGGCATCTTCCGGGGAGAGCCCCATCCCTTTCCGAAGAGCAGGGCCCGAAAGCTCAATCCGCTTCAGCGATTCACCTATCTCTTTCTCAAGCTGATCCTTTTTCCCCTTCAGTTTGTCACAGGATTCCTGTATCTTTTCTCCAACGACTGGCCGAATCTTGGAATCACTGCTGATCTGGAGTCTGTTGCCCTTCTCCACACGGCAGGTGCCTTTGCCTTCATCGTCTTTTTTGTGGTCCATGTCTATCTCACCACCACCGGAAAGACACCGCTCGCTCACATAAAGGCCATACTCACCGGGTGGGAGGAGGCGGACCGGCCGCCTGCCTGACGAAAGCCGATGGAAGTGCCCTGTCCCTGGTGCATAGCGATGTGAATGCAATGGACCGCAATCCTCACAATTTCCTATCCGTCGATTTTGACCGCTCCGCCGCCACCTGGGACGAAAAACCCACCCGGGTGGAGCTCGCAAACGCGGTTGTGCAGGCCATTCGGGCACGTGTGCCCCTGTCCGTCCGCATGGACGCCATGGAATACGGATGCGGGACCGGGCTCCTCACCCTTGCACTTGCGCCTTCCCTTGCATCTGTCACTGCAGTGGACAGCTCTCCTGGGATGCTCGATGTTCTCGGACGAAAGGTTCGGGATGCCGGTATCACGAATGTGGAGGCCCGGCTCATGGACCTAACGCGGGATGCAGTTCCGGACAAACGTTTCCATCTCGTCTATTCCAGTATGACCCTTCACCACGTAGGTCCGGTTGAAAGGCTTATGAAGGTCTTTTTCGATCTCCTTCATTCAGGGGGATGGATCGCCCTTGCCGACCTGGACACGGAGGATGGAAGCTTCCATCAGGGGGCCGAGGGCATCTCCCACTTTGGCTTCGATCGCGCGGCCCTCGAAAGGATGCTCGTAAAGGTCGGATTCGTTGTCCCTCATACAGAGACCGCCCACACGATCCAAAAGGAATTTCCCAATGGCTTGCGACGGGACTACTCCGTCTTTCTTCTGACCGCCCGAAAGCCGGAGACATCTTCGGACTGATAGGTGGGGGCTCGGTCCATATCAGCCATCCTTTTTACTTGTTTTCTCTTCCAATAATTCGGGCGGAAGGCTCCCCACGCATTCCTTGGCATGGGGGCAGTACTTCGCGCAGCCGAAGTCCATGCCGGGGTTGTGGATCTTTGTCCCGCAGGACGGGCAGGTGCGAAAGACGTCGTCCTTGAAGAACTCCACGGCCTTTTTGCAGCCGGGGCAGGGGACCTCGAAGATGGCCCCGGGTTTCCAGTAGCGGCTGTCTTGTCCTGGGCATTTCATGATTATAAGACCTCCTCCCGTCCATTCTTTTCGAAGGGACGGGGGTGGGTACTTTACCCGAGGATGGCCTTCAGGTCCTCGTCCGGGGTGGTGATGGGCCTTATGTCATAGTTTTTCACGAGCACGTCGAGGACGTTCGGCGTGATGAAGGCCGGAAGGCTCGGCCCGAGGCGGATGTTTTTTATGCCAAGGTGGAAAAGGGTGAGCAGGATCGCCACGGCCTTCTGTTCGTACCAGGAAAGGATCATGGAGAGGGGAAGGTCGTTCACCCCGCAGTTGAAGGCCTTTGCCAGGGCGAGGGCGATCTGGATCGCTGAATAGGCGTCGTTGCACTGGCCGATGTCAAGAAGCCGCGGTATTCCCCCGATGTCTCCGAGGTCCTTGTCGAAGAAGCGGAACTTCCCGCAGGCAAGGGTCAGGACCACGCAGTCCTTGGGCACCTTCTCCACGAACTCGGTGTAGTAGTTCCTGCCGGGTTTGGCACCGTCGCAGCCCGCGACCAGGAAGAAGTGGCGGATCTTTCCGGCCTTCACCGCCTCGATCACCTTGTCTGCGACTGAAAGGACGGCCTTTCTCGCAAATCCCACCATGACCGCGCCCTTGTCCGTGTCCTCAGGGAACCCGGGGGCCTCGAGGGCCTTCTGGATCACCTGGCCGAAGTCCCTGTTTTTGATGTGGGCCACACCCGGCCAGGCCACGATCCCCGAGGTGAAGATCCGGTCCTTGTAGGCATCCGCCGGCCTCTGGATGCAGTTGGTGGTCATGACGATGGGGCCTGGAAACTCCGGGAATTCCTTTATCTGGTTCTGCCAGGCGGTCCCGTAGTGCCCGTAAAAGTGGGGGTATTTTTTCAGTTCCGGATAGCCGTGGCAGGGGAGCATCTCGCCGTGGGTATAGACATTGATGCCCTTTCCCTCGCTCTGCTTGAGGATCTCTTCGATATCTTTAAGGTCGTGTCCTGATACGAGTATGGCCTTTCCCTTCTTGGCGCCAAGGGGGACCTTGGTCGGCACCGGATCCCCGTATGTGCCCGTGTTTCCGGCATCGAGAAGCTCCATGGCCCGGAGGTTTGCCTCGCCGCACCCGAGGACAAGACCCACCCAGTCGTCAAGGCCCAGGTCCTTTCTGAGTGTGGCCGCCAGGCCCTCGTGGATGAAGGCGTAGACCTTTTCGTCCTCCTGGCCCAGGATCTGGGCGTGGTCGGCGTAGGCGCAGACCCCCTTGAGCCCGTAGACCAGGGTCTCCTTGAGGGACCGGATGTCCGGGTTCTCCGTCGGATCGGCCATGACGCCGTGTTCCTCGCCCTGCTTCACGAGGCCTTCAATGGTATCCGCCGGGGTGAATGCGGCGGGACTTGATGGGAATGACGCGCTTCCTCCGGCGGCCTTCACCTTTGCCTTGAGCCCCTCGCGAAGCTCGACGCTCCTTCTTACGAGCCCCACGAGGCGCTCTGGGTCGAAGTCCACGTTCGTGAGGGTGGAAAAGACCGCCTCGCAGGTGAAGACGTTCACCTCGCGGTCGCTCACCCCCGCCTTTCTTCCCTCCACCGCCACCTGGGAAAGGCCCTTTACGGCGTGAATGAGGAGATCCTGAAGGGCCGCCACAACGGGTTTTTTCCCGCACACACCCAGAGCCGTGCAGCCCGTTCCCTTTGCCGTCTGTTCGCACTGGAAACAAAACATCTCGCTACCTCCTTGCATTTTTGCAAGAAAAGATAGCAGGCCTGAGAAGGATGTCCCTTGACATACGTCAAGCCCTTATGTCTCTGGCCTGAGTCCGTGACGGTCCGGGCATTTGTTGCAGGAGCTCATATTTGATAGTCTTGCAAAAAGTGCCGGACTCGTTATGCCGGACTTGATCCGGCATCCAGGACATATTGAAAACCCTGGATTCCGGCCTCTGCCGGAATGATGCCAAATTGGATTCAGGTCCTATAAAAAAATTTTATTAAAGGTATTGCATGTCGGCTGACGATTCACTAATAAATACCGCATGAACCGCATGGGCCATGCCTCCGGCCAAAAGGAGTTCACCCTCCCGGTTATATGTGCGTTTGTCGCCGCCTTTCTGGCAGTGGTGATGGCTGCCGGGGTCTGGTTTTACAGGTTTGAGAAAAGGGCGTTCACAGACAGGATCGAGGCGACCCTCGCCTCCATCGCCCGGCTGGAATGCGATCAGATCTCTGCGTGGCGCAAGGACCAGATCGCGGACGCGGCCGAGTTCATCAAAAACCAGTTTCTGATTCAAATCGTCACGGATTTCATGGATGAGCCCACGGAGGAGCGCAAAAGGGACATCCTTTTTCGTTTCCGCAGGATCGCAACCGAGCATAATTACGCGGACATCCTCCTTGTCGATTCCGCAGGCAGGGTGCGTATCTCCCTCTCTTCCGAGGCTGAACTGTACCGCGAGTGCATGGATTTTATCGAGGAGGCGCTTCGTGAGCGAAGGCCAGTTATGACCGATCTGCACAGGGAGTCACCCGAATTGCCGCCCCACGTCTCGGTGGTGGCGCCGATCCCGGCAGGAGGCGAGAACCCGGCTGCCGCCCTGGTGTTTATAAGCGACGCCAGGCGGTTTCTCTATCCCATAATCCAGGAGTGGCCCATTCCAAGCGATACCGCCGAGGTCGTCTTGTTCAGGCGCGAAGGAGACCACCTGCTCGTGCTAAGTGAGCTTCGCCACCAAAAGGATACGGCCCTCAATCTGCGCATCCCCATCTCGAAGACGGACGCCCCCGGTGTCATGAATCTTCTTGGAAAGACGGGTCTTGTCGAGGGGAGGGATTACCGGGGTGTCGAGGTCCTGGCGTACGTGCTTCCGGTACCTGATTCGCCGTGGTTCATCGCGGCCAAGATCGACAGGGCCGAGGCCATGGCGGACTGGCGTCTGATAAATGCGCTCCTTCTCGGGCTGCTCGCATGCATGGCCGCCTTTGCCGCAGCTGTGACCTACGCTGTCTGGAAGAGGTCCCAAGAGGCCCGTTACCAGGCCCTGTACGAGGCCGAGTCCGCGCTCAGGGCGAGTGTCGAGCGCCAAAGCGTGATGCTCAGGGCCATAGGGGATGCGGTCATCGCCACTGATGCGGACGGCGATGTGGAGCTCATGAACCCTGTTGCCGAGGCCCTTACGGGCTGGAAGGAGGAGGATGCCCGTGGAAGACCGCTTGCCGAGGTCTTTCGTATAGTGAACGAGGAGACCCGTGCCGAGGTGGAAAGCCCGGTGGACCGGGTGTTTCTAGAGGGCGTGGTGGTGGGGCTCGCCAACCACACCGTTCTCCTTTCCCGCGACGGCCGCGAGATCCCTATCTCCGACAGCGGGGCCCCCATCCGGGACGAATCGGGCGCCATCTCGGGCGTGATCCTGGTCTTCCGCGACCAGACCGCGGAGCGCAAGGCCCAGGCGCGGCTCCTTGAAAGCGAGGAGATGTTCCGCGCGACCTTTGAGCAGGCGGCCGTCGGCATGGTCCATCTTGCGCCGGATGGAAGGATACTTCGGGCGAACCGTGCCTACAGGGAGATGACCGGCTACTCCGCGGATGAACTCTCTTCCATGAGCTTCATGGACATAACCCCGCCTGAGGATCGGGCGGCGTGCATGGACTGCATGTCTCGCTTGATGAACGGCAAGGCCCTGACCTGCGGGATCGAAAAGAGGCAGGTCTGCAAGGATGGTTCCATTGTATGGGTTGAGCTGACCGCCTCGGTGGTGAATGACGATGCCGGAAGGCCCGGGTATTTCGTGGTCTCGGTCAAGGACATCACCGGGCGGAAAGAGGCCGAGCGCGAACTCAGGCTGCTTTCAGCCGCGGTCGAGCAGGCGGGCGAGACGATCGTTGTCACAGACCGCGATGGGGGCATCCAGTATGTGAACGCGGCCTTCGAGAGGACTACCGGATACACGCGGGAGGAGGCCGTCGGGCAGAACCCGCGCATCCTCAAGAGCGGGAAACAGCCCGAGTCCTATTACCGCGAGCTCTGGGAGACCATCTCCTCGGGAAGGAGCTGGAGGGGGAGATTCGTCAACCGCAGAAAGGACGGCACGCTTTATACGGAAGACGCCTTCATCTCGCCCGTCTTCGATGAATCGGGCCAGATCGTGAACTACGTCGGCCTTAAAACGGACGTGACGGAGCACGTCAAGGTCCAGGCACAGCTCCAGCAGGCCCAGAAGATGGAATCCGTGGGAATGCTCGCCGGCGGGGTGGCCCACGATTTCAACAACATGCTCGGCGTCATCATGGGCTACGCCGAGCTCGCCCTGTCACGGATCGGCCAGGATTCGCCGGTCAGGGCCCATCTTGAGAAGATCCTCTCGGCCGCGGAGCGATCGACCGGCATCATCCGCCAGCTCCTTGCCTTTGCCAGGAGACAGACCGCCGCCCCAGTTGTCCTCGATATCAACAAGACCGCTGAAGACATGCTCAAGATGCTCAAAAGGCTCATCGGCGAGGATATCGAGCTTG
The DNA here is from genome assembly GCA_002419025.1 of Deltaproteobacteria bacterium UBA5754. Classification (GTDB taxonomy): domain Bacteria; phylum Desulfobacterota; class Dissulfuribacteria; order Dissulfuribacterales; family UBA5754; genus UBA5754. The sequence goes on from DIFG01000067.1 coordinate 8,051, forward strand.
CGTGGCTGCCTGCCTCCGGGTTGTGGCCTGTGAAGATCGATCCTGCCCAGGTGGACCAGATCCTGGCAAATCTCTGCGTGAACGCAAGGGACGCCATAGCGGACGTGGGTAAGATCACCATCGAGACGGCAAATGTGAATCTCGATGAGGCCTACTGCGCAAGGCACCCCGGTTTTGTCCCAGGAGACTATGTGATGCTCGCAGTGAGCGACACCGGCTGCGGCATGGACAAGGAGACACTGGAAAAGGCCTTCGAACCCTTTTTCACCACCAAGGAGATCGGAAAGGGCACAGGGCTCGGGCTTTCAACCGTTTACGGCATTGTCAAACAGAACGCGGGGTTTATCAATATCTACAGCGAGCCGGGGAAGGGTACGACCGTTAAGATCTATCTTCCAAGGGTGGGCGGCGCGGCCGTTGAGATAAAAGAAGCGCCGAAAGACGTACCAGGCGGCCGGGGAGAGACGGTGCTGGTGGTAGAAGACGACGAGACGATCCTCGATCTTGCCGAGGCCATGCTTGAAGGGCTCGGATACAGGGTTCTCCGTGCCCTGACATGGGAAAAGGCCATGGAGCTTGCCGGTTCCTATACGGACATCCGGCTTCTCCTGACCGACGTGGTCATGCCCGGGATGAACGGCCGCGAACTTGCCGGCCGGCTCTCGGCCATCGCCCCGGGCCTCAAGGTGCTTTACATGTCGGGTTATACGTCAAACGTCATCGCCCATCACGGAGTCCTGGACGAGGGCGTCAAATTCCTTCAGAAGCCCTTCACCCTGAGGGATATCGCCTGGAAGGTGCGTGAGGCCATCGACGCCTGAAGGCCGCAATGAGCCAGTCCATTCCCATGTGCTCCACCAGGTCATTGACATGGTCATGTTTATGATCTTAAATCAAACCATGATCAGCATGAACGTCAATGAAGCAAAAGCCCATCTCTCCAGCGCACTTGAGAAAGTTGCCCAGGGCGAGACGATTGTCCTCTGCAAACGAAACAAGCCGGTGGCGGAGATCCGGCCTATCAGGGAGTCGCCAAAAAAAAGGCGGCCGATCGGCCTTGCTGCAAGGCAATACCCTGCCTTCACCATTGACAAGGATTTTTTCGAGCCGCTCCCCGATGACATTATCAATGTCTTTTTATGCGGGAGCGAATGAACATCCTGCTTGATACCTGCACCTTCCTGTGGGTCACTGTCGGCAGCGACGAGCTTTCGGATGCCGCCAAGGATATGTTTGTCGATCCCGGAAACGAGGTGTATCTCAGCGCCGCTTCCTGCTGGGAGATAAGTGTCAAGTGGTTGTTGGGCAAACTGCATCTACCCGAAGATCCGGGCAGCTTTTTGGCAAAGCAGCGGACACAGCACCTTATCGAGCCATTGCCGATTGCTGAGCAGGCCGTCTTTCATCTGACAAAACTTCCTCGGCATCATAAAGATCCGTTTGACAGGATCCTGATCTGCCAGGCAATCGAACATTCCCTTGTTCTTCTCACCCCTGATCCCCTGATTACCCAATACCCGGTGCGGACTGCATGGTAAAAAGGGTGAATGTTTATTGACGCCTGACGGCCGCAATGAGCCGGTCCATTCCCAGGCGCTCCATTAGGTCACCGAACCTTTCGTCCCCGGTCCCCTCGGCGAGAAAGATCCCGGCGCAGGCCGAAACGATCCGATCCACATCCTCCGGCGAAAAGATGCCTGGGAGTTTGCTGCCGAGCCTCGGGTGCCGTCCAAGCTTTCCTCCCACGAGGATCCGGTAACCAGCCGCCTTTTCCGTTATGGTGCCAGTCGGGCATGCGGAGATGCACGCCCCGCAGGAGAGGCATCTGTCATGATCGATGACCGGAAACAGGGACTTTTCCCGGAAGGAGACGGCCTTTTCCCTGCACGCCTCGACACAGCCCATGCACTCCTTGCACGCCTCTTCGGTAACCTGGGGGATGCGGGCCCCGATGAGACCCACGTCAACTATCTGAGGCCGGGAGCAGGCGTTGGGGCACTGGGAGATGGAGACCCGGAACTCGTGGTGCATCTTGAGGGGGCCCTGTATCTTGGCCCGGAGGCGGGACTTGATGTCGAGGGCCGAGAGCCCTTTTTCGATCGCATCCGCAAGTCCTTCGTCCGCGACCGCTGCGTTTGGGCAGCCGCCCGTCCCGAAGCAGGTCTCAATCTGGAATCCCCGGACCTCGTCCTCCTGGTTACGGAGAAACCGCTCCCTGCATGCGGTCACGTGTTCGAGACGTACCTCGTGTGAGCCGGAGCGGGCGGCCTCTTCTTCTACCCTTTTACGAACGCGGCGTTTTACAAAGAACGGGACGCGGGAAACGGCCTTTTCGGCCTCGGGGGTCCATTTCATGTTCAGGCACCTCCGATCGTGCGTTGAAAAAAGAAATTGCCCATTCCTGCCTGCACGGGCCTTGATCCAAGTCAAAAAAAGAAATGGTGAAATTTCCCGACAGGTCATGAACACAACGAAGCAGACGGGGTGTTTTCGAACAGCCTGTCCATATCTTTTTAAATTCCCCGGAATATGATAAGCATTTGATGCTTCACTGATCCTCACATGCCCTAATGCCGAGAGGTTTCCCATGGTTGCATGGCGTCTTCTTTCCTTCTCATGCGCACTCCTTTTTTTCTCCGCTCCATCCATCCTTCTCGCCGATGTCTTCATGAAGCAGCGCACCCATACGGACGGATTCACGGTCATGGGCCAGACACAGCCCCCGAGGGATTCGGTGGATACCGTCTGGATGGGCAAGGACCGAATCCGTTCTGAGACCCCGGAGGGCACCTATATCGTAAGACTCGACAGAAAGGTCATATATGTCCTCGATGCGGAAGCCAAGACCTACGAAGAGATGTCCATGAATCTCAATTCCATGATCGACCAGGCGATCGAGGAGCATGGGGGCGACATGAGCCCCGAGCAAAAGGCCATGATCTCCCAGATGGCCCGGATGGCCAAGGAAATGGTGTCCACCGCTGAGATAACCGTTCAGGAGATGCCCGAGACCCGAACAATAAATGGATGGAAGTGCCGCAGGTACATCCAGAATACCAGTATGCCCATGGGGACCGTGACAAGCGAGATATGGGCCACATCCGATCTCAGGATGGACACCGATCTCTATGCCGCCTTCAGGAGTGCCATGCAGGCCATGCAGCCGGGGATGAAAGAAGGCATGAGCGCCTCCGTAGAGGAACTGAAGAAGATCAAGGGGGTTCCGGTCCAGAGCGTCACCAAGAGCAATGTGATGGGAACTGGCGTCAGTACGACCCAGGAGCTTCTCGAATACAAGGAGATGATCCCGCCTGCGGGCTTCTACGAGATCCCGGCCGGATACCGAAAGGCGTCGCGTTAAGGGATATAGAGGCCTCTTCCGTCCTATTTGGCGTCATTCCGGCAGAGACCATAATCCGAGCGCCTGGGAGCAGGCGCGATTTGAAAGGTGGAATGTCATTTCCACAATGCTTGAGCGGCAATAGTGCAAAGAAACCCGTGAAGCTCATCGACCTGGACGGCTTGCAGGCCTTGCTGGCGGCCTTGCAGCAGTGCGGTTACGAGACCGTCGGCCCGGTGCGGCGCGATGGCGTCATCGTCTACGAGCGCATCGGGCAGGCGGCTGAGCTTCCGGCTGGATGGACCGACCGCCAGGGGCCGGGTCACTACCGGCTCGAGCGGCGCGCCGACGACGCTCTGTTCGGCTATGCGGTCGGGCCGCACTCCTGGAAGCGCTACCTGTTCCCGCCCAGGCAGACCCTGTTTTCGGTGCAGCGCACGGACGACGGCGGGCTGAATTTCCTGCCGCAGCCGATCGATGCGCCCAAGCGCGCCTTTATCGGCGTGCGCGCCTGCGAGTTGGCCGCCATCGGTGTGCAGGACCGGGTGTTTGCCGCCGGCGAGCATGTGGATGCCGCCTACGCCGCCCGGCGCGAGGCAGTGCTGCTGATTGCGGTCAATTGCGCTGTGGCGGCCGACACCTGCTTTTGCGCCGCGATGGACACCGGGCCGGCGGTGCGCGCCGGGCATGAC
>DIFG01000051.1:0-295 GCA_002419025.1 Deltaproteobacteria bacterium UBA5754
GCCGACGGCGCCCGTCCTTGGGCGCTTCCATCCACAAACACACCGACCGTCGGCCCAAGGATTCAGATTTTTACTTTGACGGAGCCATGGAGAAGTCTCAGGGGAGCTTGCCTGTCCAAGGACAAAAGTTTAGATTTGATGGCTAATGTGGCTGAAAAAGTCCAATCTGCGGCGTTACGCTGCATCCTTCGTCCATGCTGTGTATGCTAACTACCCTGTATTCCTGAGGATTTGAGCACCTTGCATCTCTGGTTTTTTGATCGGCATCATATTTGATGGTCTCGTAAAAAGTCCC
>DIFG01000051.1:357-4471 GCA_002419025.1 Deltaproteobacteria bacterium UBA5754
TTCGACTTTTTACGAAACCATCATATTTGAAGGTTTTTCAAGACGATAACGGCTGACGTCGATTGCGGCGGATGTCGGCGAGGTGGATTGATGGAAACGCAAAGACGATCAGTGAAGGTTGGGCTTATGGGTTTCGGCACCGTCGGGAGTGGGACGGCGAGGCTCCTACTCGAGGAGTCTGATTCTATCGCCGCCCGCACCGGTATTTCCCTTCATCTTGCTCGGATTTGCGACCGGGACGTCACGACCTATCGTGGATTTTCGGTCCCTTCCGGGGTACTGACGACGGACATCCACGACATCCTTGATGACCCTGATATCGAGATCTTTATCGAGCTCATCGGAGGGATCGAGCCTGCCAAGGGCTTCATCCTTTCGGCCATCGAACGGGGGAAGCACGTCGTAACCGCGAACAAGGCGCTGCTTGCCACACACGGACGGGAGATCTTCGACGCAGCGGCGGAGAAAGGCGTCGTGGTCGGGTTCGAGGCGAGCGTAGGGGGAGGGATTCCGGTCATCAAGGCCGTGAGGGAGGGGCTCGTCGCAAACCGCCTCCACACCCTGGTCGGGATCATGAACGGCACATGCAACTACATTCTCTCTCGTATGTCCGACGAAGGTCTCTCCTTTACCGAGGCCCTTCTGAAGGCCCAGGCCCTCGGCTACGCCGAGGCGGACCCCACTTATGACGTCGCGGGCATCGACACGGCCCACAAACTCGCCATCCTTTCCTCCCTTGCCTTCGGGGTTCCTGTGGGGCTCGGGGACATATCAGTGGAGGGGATCACGAAGATATCGCCGGTGGATATCGAATTCGCCCGGGAGTTCGGATATGCCATCAAGCTCCTCGCCATAGCCCGGAACGGGGAGGCAGGAACGGAACTCCGAGTGCATCCGGCCATGGTTCGGCAGGACCATCTTCTCGCCCAGGTGAAAGGGGCATACAATGCCTTTTATCTCGTCGGAGACGCGGTCGGCAAGGTCATCCTCTCCGGGCTCGGAGCCGGCCAGATGCCGACGGGAAGCGCGGTGGTGGCGGATCTCGTGGATATCGCCCGGGTCGTGGCGCACGGCTCCTTCTCCCCTGCCTTCGGAGGCCTTTCGTCCGGCGCAGGCGGGAGATTGCGCCTCGTCCCTGTGGAGGATCTCCACGGGAGGTATTACATGCGTTTTTCGGCCATTGACCAGCCGGGAGTGCTCGCCGGGATTGCAGGTGTTCTCGGAGGGCAGGGTATCAGCATCGCCTCGGTGGTCCAGAAGGGACGGGGGCAGGGGGAATCGGTCCCCATCGTCATGCTGACCCACGAGGCCCAGGAAAAGGCTGTCCTCGCGGCCCTCGAAAGGATCGATGCCATGGATGCGGTGACGGACGAAACGATCCTCATACGCATCGTGGAGCTTGGCGGCCTGGAAGGGGAATTCTGATACAAAAACAGCAGGATCTACAGATGACAGACATGAGAGAGGAAAAGGAATCCGGCGTATCACCAGTGGGCAATGAATCTCCCATGGGGGACCCAAAGCGGACCAAATACGTGGTTCTCATCGGAGACGGCATGGCGGATCTGCCTGTCGATTCCCTCGGGGGTGCGACTCCCCTTGAGGCCGCACGTACACCGGCCATGGACCGGCTCGCCCGTATGGGTGAGGTAGGTACGGTCCTCACCATCCCGAACGGCCTTCCTCCTGGAAGCGATGTGGCCAACCTCTCCCTCATGGGCTACGACCCTATGGAATACTATACGGGTCGGGGGCCTATCGAGGCAGCGGCCATGGGTGTCAAGATGAACCCGGAGGACGTGGCCTTCCGATGCAATCTCGTGACCCTCGATTTCCGGGATGGCCGTGTCTTTATGGTGGACTACAGCGCCGGTCATATCTCCACCGAGGAGGCTGGACTCCTCCTCAAGGAGTTCAAGCCCCTTGTCCCGGCACGGTCATTCAGTCTCCATGTCGGGGTGAGTTACCGCCATCTCCTCCTATGGAGGGGCGGCCCCGAGGGGCTTTCCACGGTTCCTCCCCACGATTACACCGGACAGAACGTGACTGAGGCCTGGCATTTTTACGAGGAGGAGCCCCTTCTCTATGACATCTTGACCAAGGCCGTGACCTTTTTCCACCGTCATCCGGTGAACGTGACCCGGCGGGCCAAGGGGCTCAACCCGGCCAATTCCCTCTGGCCCTGGGGACAGGGGAGGCGCCCTCAAATTCCTCGCTTCGAGGAACGCTACGGACTTGCTGGTGCGGTCATCTGCGCAGTGGACCTCATCAAGGGGCTTGGGGTGCTTGCAGGTTTTGAACACATTCCTGTTGCCGGCGCCACGGGATTTCTGGACACGAACTACCAGGGAAAGGCGGATGCCGCACTTAAGGCCATTGAGGAGCGTGATATCGTCTTCGTGCACGTGGAGGCCCCGGACGAGGCCGGACACATGGGAAGCGCAGAGGAGAAGGTCAGGGCCATTGAGCGGTTCGACAAGGAGGTGGTCGCCCGGGTGCTAAACGGACTCGTCGATTGCGGCCATCCCTTTCGAGTGCTCGTGGTTACGGACCATTACACCCCGGTTGCCCTCCGGACGCACACCCGCGGTGCAGTACCCTTCGTTATCTATGATTCCCATGCGCATGGCGACAACCCTGATGCCGTCTACTCGGAACGTGCCGCCAAGGCGGGTATCCTGCACATGGCAAACGGACCGGAACTCATGAAATATTTCCTCGGAGTCCCTCCCGTTGCCCAGGAGGAAGAACCTGATACCGAGGAATGATGACCGGTCCCCCGTCCCTGAATACCGTCCTGCGGGATCCCCTCCACAGCCTTTCGTACCGGGTCTTGTACGCTGATACGGATGCGGGTGGCGTGGTCTACTATGGGTCCTACTTCCGGATGTTCGAGATGGGGCGGACCGAATACCTCCGTGATGTCCTCGGGGTCTCCTACGATGCGCTCCAGCGTGACGGGATAATCTTCCCGGTACATGAGGCCTATTGCAGGTACACGTCCCCTGCTCGATACGACGATCTCCTCGCCATCCGCACCTCCCTTGACGGGTTCACCAAGGTCTCCCTGCGTTTCCACTACGAGATCACACGGGAGGGGGAAGGGCGTCCGATCGCCAGGGCCTTCACCGTCCATGCCTCAGTCGACAGGTCGGGACGGCTTTTGCGCATGCCGGAAACGCTCATCGTCTCGCTCCAGAAGGTCTTTCCCGCCTTTTCATCCCCTGCACGTTGAGGACATGGAACCAGACACCCGGGATCGGTGAGATCCATCCCAGGAGCAAGGTGATTTCTTCAGCATCTCCGAAGGGATCATGTTTGTCCAGTGCCCGGCCGATGCGGCGAGGCCCCAGGCGTCCAGAAAGATGGCAAGCACGGCAGGAGGAACCGTGATGGGGGGATAATCTCCGCCCTTCCTGTTTTCAAAACCAAAATTCCGGGTATCTCCTGGTCCGCGGGATGTTGTTGACCAGCAGGGCCACAACCAGCATGATGATGGCGCCCAAGCCCGCGGGCATGAGGGCGTAAAGATAGCCGAGGTCATGGATTTCAGGGCCTCCTATGACTGCGATAAGGGCCGTTGCCCCGCCAGGAGGATGGAGTGTCTTTGTGGTATGCATGAGGGCAATGGCTGTGGCAACCGCCACAGAGGCGGCGATCCACATATGGGCACCCAGGAATTGATAGCTGGCTACGCCGATGACGGCAGAAAGGACATGCCCTCCGATGAGGTTTCTCGGCTGGGCGAGCGGGCTCTTTATGGCCCCATAGATAAGTACGGCCGAAGCGCCGAACGAGCCTATGATCATGACAAGATCCGTCTCGTTCAAGATCTCGTAGTGGAGAAAGGCCACTGCCGAGATCCCCAGGAAGGCGCCGATCCAGGACCACAGGATTTCAGTTGTGCCGACCCTTGGAGGGCTCTTGGTGAACCCCGTCATTTTTCGGAGATAATTCATGGAATCCTCTCTTCTGCCTTCACGGCCCTTAAAATGTCAGCCCGGGAGATAATCTCAAATTATGCACTTCACATGCCGAAGGAAAAATTTTTAATCACATCGAGAAATTATCGTTGTATTATGTCTATTTTCCGGCTCCTCGACGTTTTGTGTGG
>DIFG01000074.1 GCA_002419025.1 Deltaproteobacteria bacterium UBA5754
TCCACACAAAATGACGAAGAACCAGGTTTTTGCATCGCGATCACATACCTGTATCCGTCATCCACCGGATAGAGACGGCCTCCTTGGCCCCGAACGGGACACGGCATTCCTCGGAGACCTCTATGCCGCAGACACACATGACCTCGCCGCCTTGAACGAGGATGGGAATACGGTCACGGATGGAGCGGGGGACCTTGCGCGCCATAAAAAAATCCTTGAGTTTCAGCGGAGCCGCCATCCCAAAGGGTCGAAACCTGTCTCCTGGAAGCCTTGTCCTCATCATCAATGGGAAAAGATCGGCCCTGTCTGCAAGCCAGAGGGTCCGGGGAAACATCCCCTGCCCCTGGGCCGGAAACGAGACCGGACACGGAATCCGCGCCACCTCGACGTATCCATGCCCAGCCGGATCCTCCCAGATGCCAGACCCCAGGACCGGAACCTCACGGACGGTACAGGTTATCTCCTGCCCTTTTTCCTTCAGGACCAGGATGCGGCCGTATCGCCTCTCAACCCTGCCTCCTCCCGGAAGCGGCATCCATGCGCCTGGGGCCTCGCCTGTCACAATGCGATCGAAGGTCTCGATGTGGACGGAACGGATGGAGCCGGACATGAGGCCGGCCTCCTGAATGGCGCGCCGGCAGACGCGCCTCCTGATGGCCGGATGGGCCTTCCGGAAGCATTTAAGTTCAAGGATGCAGCCCCCTTCCCTTTTTTCCACGCACGCGTCCTCGAAGACGCGCCTTGCTCCATCCTCGAGATAATCGTCCTCGTCCGCCAGGACCCGGGTGATCCTCTCCGCTCCCAGATGAAAGGATGGATTGAACCTTTTCTTGATGAGCGGAAGAAGTTCAGCCCGGACACGATTTCTCAGATAGACGGATTTGGAGTTCGAGCTGTCTTCGACCCACGGGATCCCGCGTTCCAAGAGATAGGAGACGATATCGTCGCGGGTGCAGGCGAGCAAAGGGCGGACGATCCATCCGTCGCGTTCCGCTGCAATACCACTAAGCCCAGGAAGCCCGGAGCCGCGAATGAGCCTAATGAGGAGTTCTTCTGCCTGATCGTCCGCGGTATGGGCTGTAGCAAGGAGATCCGCGCCGACCAACCTCCGTGCTTCATCGAAAAAACCATACCTTAGACTTCGCGCAGCCTCCTGGACCGAAAGGGCCGCCCTATGTGCAAGGCCCGTAACGTCCACCCGAGCGAGATGAAAAGGCAGAGAAAGCCTTTCTGCCATCTCCTCCACAAACCTGGCATCCCTTTCTGACTCCTCGCCCCGAAGACCATGCTCCACGTGGACTACATGGATAGAAAGATCCCAATCCTCTTGAAATTCCTTGAGCAGATGGAGAAGACAGACTGAATCGGCGCCTCCGGAGACGGCAACAAGAACACGGGCACCACGGGGAATGATGGCCCGATTACGGACAAAACGGGCAAATTTTTGGGTGATTTCCGGGACCAGACCGGTCCCGCCTCTCAGCAGGCTCACCCACCACCCTGGGAATGGGTGAGATTGAGTGCCGTTAGGATCTCGGAGGATGTGGCAGGACGCACCTGGGAGACCGTGACCGTGAGCGTGAACGCCTTTCCCGCATTCGGGTGATTGAAGTCGGCAAGCACATATCCATCCGCAATCTCCCGGACCGTGAACCCGCACGGCCTGCCGGAAGGGTCGCGAAACTCGTAATATCCACCGACTCGAAGGCTGTCCGGATCCTGCAGATCCTCGAGGGATATCCTCTCCACCAAGGTCGGGTCATGGATCCCGAAGGCCTGTTCAGGGGGCAGATGGACCTCCACCGTTTCTCCTTCCGAAAGACCGAGGAGGGCACGGTCGAGCGCCGGAAAAAGGGGGGTGCGGCCGAAGACAAATGCGACTGCACGTCCACGATCCTCGTGCATGGATATTTCACCGGTTGAAGATACGAGTGTATAGTCAATGATGACGTGGGAATCGGGTCTGATTTTCATAGTATTTTATATTATACCTCACGGATCACATGACGACTACGGTTGAAAAACAGCATCCTCGCCCTCACCTCATTGCGGTGACAGGCGGGCCAGGCTCGGGCAAGAGCACGACCTGCCGGATCATGGAACGACTCGGCATCCCCGTCATCGACGCGGACGGCGTAGTCCGCGGTCTCGTCACCCCAAAATCCCCGGTACTTGCCCTACTCACGACACGATTCGGCCCTTCTATCCTTCAAAAGGACGGATCCCTGAACCGAAAAGCCCTCCTCGACTTGATACTTTTTGATGTCGAGGCGCGGCGTTTCGTAGAGAAGACCGTCCATCCTGAGGTGCGGACAAAGATCCACCAATCAGCACAGGAACTCGCCATTTCCGGTCATGAGATCGTGGCCGTCGAGGTCCCCCTTCTCTTTGAAAAAGGTTGGGAAAAGGACTTCGATCACGTTTTGGCAGTAATTGCGCCGGAAGAAACCTGCATTGAACGGATCGCGCGAAGAAAGGGCATCTCTCTTGAAACCGCCCGAAAACTCGTTTCCATTCAGATGCCCCAGGACGAAAAGGCTCGGCGTGCGGATACGGTCATCACAAACGAGAGCGGTATCGAACAGCTTGAGGAAAAGGTGGCTGATTTTATCCAACGAGTACGGAATGAGGCATCGAAACAGGCGCATCACGCAACTTTACTTGCACCTAACGAGACGGTATGATTGCCCTGCTTTGACCTGCGAGATACCGATTAAAAGCCTGAAATGCAAGGCGCACACACCCTAAGAAACGAAGCCCCGTTTGCCCACACCACACGGACAAAGGATGCCTCGATCTCAAGTACATCGGGTTTTTTAATCGGCATCGGCATATGGTTTTCACCTCCCCGCCCATAGCTCAACTGGATAGAGCAGCGGACTTCTAATCCGCAGGTTAGGGGTTCGAGTCCCTTTGGGCGGGCCATAAAATCAAGTAGCGGAAAGACGACCACGCCGCCCTGTATGGCCCCATTTATTTTATACTTTCTCTATTTCAGCGAAGGAACGCGCTGCAAAAACCTCAAAACCTGAATCCCGGTCAAAAAGCCCGAGATGTCCTGCCGATAGGCAGGAAGACGCAAAATTTTCGAGGAATGAGGAGTATAGCGCACGTCGCATGGACTGGAAAATTGAAGCAAAGCTGCGAGAATCGGGTTTTTCAGCGGGATCATCGAATTGAAATTACGTGAACCGGCTGTCTCCCCTGGCCTTTCGCGCTTCTTCCGATGCCTTCTCGATCCAGCCTGCGCGTTCGGTCGGGTGGACGTCAAACGCGGAAACATAGGGCTTGATGTCAAGAAGGGGGGTCCCGTCGAGGATATCCAGGTTTTCGACATGCAGGATCGCATCTTCTCTCCCGACGAGTCTCACCACAGAAAGACCGATGGGGTTCGGCCTTCGAGGGGCACGGGTGGCGAAGACCCCACGCTCCACCGTATCGAGAAACGGGATGACGCGGAGACTGTATCCTGCGCTTTTGTGCAGGTGGTAGATGAGAAAGATGTGAGAAAAACCTTCCAGGTCCCTGAGACCATCCTTATACTCGGAAAAGATCTCGACGGTCCCCCGGATCCCGGACGCCCCCGCAGGCTGGATGGGCATGCCGTCCCTCTTCTTGAAAGGGCTGTGGACAACGCCGATCGGCCGATATTCGATCTTCATGTCAGAAAACCGAGACATCCCCTTTTCCCTTCCTCATGATGGTTATTTCATCATCGATGAGTGAAACCACGCTCGACGGCTCCGCCGGGATGATTCCCGAGTCCACTACATAGGCCACTCGGTCTCCGAGGGACTCGGCTATCTCCCGGGGATCGGACCATGTTGGGCCGTCTGCGATGCTCGCCGACGCGCTGATGAGGGGATTGCCGAGCCCTTTTACAATGGCCATGCAGACAGGATGGTCAGGGATGCGGATCCCTACGGTCCGCCTCTTGGTGAGCATCATCTTGGGGACCTCCCGCGAGCCCGGGAGGACGAATGTATACGGCCCAGGAAGATGGCGCTTGAGGATGCGGTAGGAAAAGTTTGTAACGACGGCGTAGCGGCTGATGTCTGAAAGATCCGCGCAGACGAAGCTCAACGGTACGAATTTCGAAATGGCCTTGATCTGGTAAACCTTTTCAATGGCGGACTTCGAAAAGATATCGCAGCCGATCCCGTAGCAGGTATCGGTGGGATAGACAATCACACCGCCGTCCTTCAGCGCGGATATAACCTTCTGGACGAGATGCGGATTTGGTCGTGCTGGGTCGATCTCGATGAGCACGGGTCCCTTTTCCCTCACTTAACTCACGCCACGGAATGACGTATGCTACTCCTTAGCCTACGGCCGGTGTTTTTGCGCAGCAAGGCGCCCATGTATGGCCGGTCGCCTGCATCACGAAAACAAGATACTAAATAACGACAAGAGGCTATCATGTTCGAATCTTTAACAATACTGTTCCCGGTCTCGGGAGTAAAGATCAATATCCTCTTTCCGCCCATCCTCGCCATGACCGTCGCCTTCTTCACATCCATGGGCGGGATCTCCGGGGCCTTTCTCCTCCTGCCGTTCCAGATGAGTGTCCTCGGATACACTGCGCCTTCGGTTAGCGGCACAAATCACGTCTACAACGTCTTTTCCATCCCGAGCGGGGTCTACCGTTACATCCGCGAGGGGAGGATGGCCTGGCCCCTCATGTGGGTGGTCATAGCCGGGACCCTTCCCGGGGTCTTCCTCGGCTATTTCATCCGAGTCAGATACCTGACAGCGCCGGGAACCTTCAAGGTCTTCGCAGGCCTGGTGCTTGCCGCAATCGGGCTCCGTCTCGTCTGGGATGCCTTTCATGTGAGGTCCGGGACGAAGAGGGGTTCTCTCGTCACCGCATCACCGGAGGAGGCCGTCGTGAGGACCATCAGGCTCTCTCCCACCTGCATCTCGTACACCTTCTGGGGGGAGACCTTTTCGTTCAACCCCGTCTGGATGTTTCTTCTCGCCCTGGTGGTCGGGATCGTCGGCGGGGCCTACGGTATCGGGGGTGGTGCCATCATTGCACCGTTATGTGTCACGTTCTTTCGCCTGCCCATCTACACGGTAGCCGGCGCGGCCCTCATGGGCACATGCGTCACATCCGTGGTAGGTGCCCTTTTCTATACATGGGTGCCGGCCCCCACAGGCCTCTCCACCGCCCCGGACTGGGCGCTAGGGGCCCTCTTCGGACTCGGCGGCGCCGTCGGCATGTATTGTGGGGCCAGATTTCAGCGTTACGTCCCCCAACGCCTCATCAAGCTCGTGGTAGCTGCCGTCATCGTTGCCGTGGCCCTGGGCTACATACTCCCGGCCGTCATTCCATCTCGTACTTCTTGAGCTTTCTCCACAGGGAGACCCGGTCTATACCGAGCATCTGGGCGGCAAGGGTCTTGTTCCCGCCCGCTTCCTTCAGGACCCATTCTATGTAATCCCTTTCCTGCTCCTCTAGGCTCGGAAGGCGTCCATCCTTTTTCCTAAACATCCGAAGGGTTACATCCCGCAAATCCTCAGGAAGATGAGCCACCTCTATAGTGTCTCCATCAGTGAGGGCGACACCCCGCTCTATGATATTTTCAAGCTCCCTCACATTTCCAGGAAAATCATATTGTTGGAGGATGGCCATAGCATCCTGGGAGATCCCCTTTACCCCCTTTTCCATGAGTTTCGCATACTTCTGGATGAAAAACTGGACCAGGAGGGGGATATCGTCCTTCCGTTCCGACAAAGGGGGAAGGGAAAAAGAGACGACATTAAGCCTGTAGTAAAGGTCCTGCCTGAACGTGCCTTTTTTGACCTCGTCCTGGAGATTCCTATTGGTCGCCGCGATAAATCGCACGTCCACCTTCACGGGTTTTGTGCCTCCAAGGGGCAGGATTTCCTTTTCCTGGATGAGCCTCAGGAGTTTGACCTGCATTGGAAGGGACATCTCTGTCACCTCGTCGAGAAAAAGCGTTCCTCCATCCGCCATTTCAGCAAGTCCCTTTTTTGCCTCATGTGCTCCTGTAAAAGCACCTTTTACATGCCCGAAGAGTTCGTTTGCAAGGAGATCCTCGGTGAAGGCACCGCAGTTGACAGCCACGAAGGGACCGTCCTTCCTTCGGCTTGAGGAATGAATGAACCTGGCTACGAGCTCCTTTCCCGTACCGGATTCCCCAAGGATCATCACAGTGCTGTCCGAGTCCGCGACATGACGGGCTGTCTCAAGGATCTTCTGCATGCGTTTGTTCCGGGTAATGATCGAGATATCAGGGCGGAGCGCCTCTATCCTCTCCCTGAGCCTTCTGTTCTCCATTTTGAGGGTGATTTTCTCGATGGCCTCCTTGACGACCTTTCTTACCTCGTCAAGTTTGTACGGTTTGGCCACATAAGAATATGCTCCGGCCTTCATGGCCTCCACGGCCGAGTCCACGGTCGCATAGCCGGTTATCATGATTATTTCGGAGTCCGGCCAAAGCTCCTTTGCCTTTTTGAGGACCTGCATACCATCCACCTTCTCCATCCTGAGATCGGTAAGGACGAGAGGAAATTCCTGTTTTTCGAGCAGCCGCAAGGCCTCTGGCCCGCTTTGAACGCCAGTGACGTCATATCCTTCCTTTTTGAGAACATACACGAGGTTCCTGAGGGCGATTGGCTCGTCATCGACAACCAAAAGCCTGAACGATTCACTCATCTTCTTCCTGCTCCTTTTCTTTCTCCTGTGATCCGGGAAGCCAGATAACAAACGAGGTTCCGACACCGGGACGGCTATCAAGGGTTATGCTCCCGCCGTGTGCCTCGATGATGTCGTGGACGATGGCAAGCCCGAGTCCTGTACCTTTTCCCACGTCCTTTGTTGTAAAAAAAGGATCAAAAATCCTTTCCACGATCTCGGGGGGTATGCCGGGGCCATTGTCCTCCACGATGATCTCAACCTCATCCTTCTTTTCCTTTTCTCCGACCCAGCGGGCGGAGATCCATATGTTTCCGTTTTCCCCGAGGGCGTCCATGGCGTTCTGGATAAGGTTTAAAAAGACCTGCTGCATACGCTGCTTGTCGGCATATATCGTCACATCCGGCTGGATATCGAGGGTGATCGAGACTCGGCTCTTCACATGCCCGCGGACCAGTTTCATGGTCTCTTCGAGGAGTCCCTTGAGGGGAAGGGGCTCTTTATGGAACTCCTTGATCCTCGCGAACTCGAGAAGTGCGCGGACGATGTCCCTGGCCTTCAGCGACTGTTCAATGATCTGTCCTACGAGTTCTTTTTTGAAATCCAGATCGGGGTTTTGCAACTCCTCCTCCAGTATCTGTGCCGAGGTGGAGATGTTTGAGAGGGGATTGTTGAGTTCGTGGGCGACACCGGCAAGAAGGGTGCCCAGGGATGCAAGCTTGCCTGACTGGATAAGCTGTTTCTGCCGCATCTGGAGTTCGTTCCGCATCCTGTTGAACGATGTGATGAGCTCCCTGATCTCTTCCTCGAGGGGTCTTGCTGGGGGTTCGATCGCCTCTCCTTTTGAGATCTTCCGCGTGTAATCCTCAAGAAGCTTGAGAGACATGACGACCTTTTCCCCTAGGAAATTGAGGAGAAAAAAGGATACGGCAAAGAAGATGAAAATCGTTGTCATGATGACGTTTTGAATGGTAACAAGGAGTTTTCTGATGGATTTTCTCTCCGTTGCCGACGTTCGTTCGGCGAAGTCGGTGAGGATCTTTCCCGAGTTCCTGATCGCTTCTTCCAAGGACCTGTGCCTTTCTTTCGCATCGGGTTCATCCCGGTAGCTTGCTGAAAGGTCCTGAAGAGATCTCCGGTAGTCCATGAGCGCGCCTCTCACCTCTTCGAGCACCGAGTGAGAGGCGAGTAAATGAAGTTCCGACTCGTTCTCCGAGAACGTTTCCATGAGTTTCTTCCAGTACACGCCGTTTTCCTCGAGATCCTTTGCCTGACGGTACAGGAAGTAGTTTTTCTCGAACCGCCTGAGCTCCAAGGTGTTGTTTGAAAATACGTCAATGAGCTCCATGAGCCTCACCTTGGACTCCACCTGGATGACCACCCCATAGGCGAACATAAGGCTCCCCGCTGTGATGGTCATCAAAAGGTAAAAGGCATAGGCGGTCTTCTTCCTGATACTGAGCGAATAAAAGTTCCTGATCCATCGCTTTCCGACGGGCGGATACAAAATGGTTTCCAGAATGGGTTCCATGGCATGCCTCCCCCTGCCCTGTTGTTTCATAATGCAATAAATGACCTCACAATGCAATATATTTTACTATTTTGATTTTATTGGAATATTTTTTTGCGGTATTGCATAGTGCAATTTATGACTTGAAGGTATTTTTTTAACTTATTGATTTTTTAGTTATTATTTTGTGGCACATCTGTTGCATTCTAAAGAGACAATCGACAGCTGTCCACATTCACATCTTTGATAGGAGGTCCATTATGAAGACTCACACGACATTGTTTGACAAGCTGATGACTGCCGTAACATTTGCGGAGGCAGGCATGGTCGATACCGCAATGACGTTTGACCGCACCCCGGAAAAAAGGACAAGCAAGGAAGCGATCAAAAAAGGCATGAGCTTGCGCGTGAAAGATGTCCGTCCCTGCTCGATCAGCGCGAATTAAGACCAGGAAACGGATGATAAAGGGCATCAAGATGGCTGGCATCAGGGATATGCTAAAAAGATTCGGCGACGCCATGACGGCCTCCGCCTTTGCAGAGGAAGGGGAGGCCGGAATCGCCCGCGAGATCCTTTCCCGGGACAAAAACTCGTGGAAAAACGTCGTTCTCGGAACAGATACCCTTGAGATCAGCCCGAAAGCGCTCGGTTATGCTGCCGGGCTTTCCTGCCGGATGGGTGCAGGACTCGAAATTCTGCATCTCATCTCTCCTGATGACAAAGGCGACATGGACGCCGGCCCGGGCACCCTGGTCGGAGGAGGTGTGGGACTTACCGAAGTCACGCAGCGTCCTGAAGGAGGTCGGACCATTTATCACGTCGTTCCCTGGAGGGGAACCCTGATCGACGGGCTTCTCCACATCCTGGAAGGCCGCCGTGACATCATCAGTATTGTGATCGGAAGGCCTGTTCAGGGAAACAAAAGGCTTTCCGGGCTTTTAAAAAGGCTTGGCTGCCCAGTGATCATCCCTGAAAAGGGTGCTGCGTAAGGTATTTTATAAAAAATGGACCCATGGAGGTCCATTAGATAAAAGGAGACTGTTATGGATATGAAACTGTCGGGTTTTGAAAAAAACGTGGCGGCATGCGCCTTCGCAGAGGCCGGAGACTTCAAGACGGCAAAGGAGATGCTCGTTGCCGGGGCCAAGAAGGAAGGGGTTGCACGGAGGGCCGATGCGGTCAAGGCCGGTTTGTGGGGCCTTGCCTCCGCCTGTCTTCTCGCCATCGTGTTTGTGAACGAAGATCTGGTAACGGACCTCTACACACGGGGCAAGTGGTTTGCAGCCCTTCCCATCGCAAGCGTCTTTATTTTTACCTTTGTGCACGGCTCTTTTGCTAACTATTTCCTTTCTACCTTGGGACTTAAGCCCAAGGGGAAAAAATAACAACGAAATTCGTGGAATAATAATTAATAATGAGGAGAAAGATATGAAACGGCTCATCTGGATGATTGCGGCGATTGCGATGCTGGTCTCACTGACTTCTATCCCGGCCTTTGCCGGAGGAGGAGGAGACCCCTTTCTTGGAGAATGGGCACTGACAACCGACAAGACCCAGTCCTTTGAGATCCACAAGGACAAAAAGACCGGGGTGTACAGCCTTAAGGACGCCTCAGGCGAGTTGGCCCTTCAGAAAAAGGACAAACACACCTTTGTTGCAAGCGGCCCGGATGGGGACATGGTCCTTTCCCTGGACACGAGTTCCGGGACGCTTACCGTAGAGAAGAACGGGACGGCCCTTGCCTACCGCAAGGCCATCCGTATTATTAACCTCACACCGTTCAATTTCACGTTTCTCTTCCTGGTCGGGCTGATCGGAGGGCTCGTGAGCGGATTCATCGGATCGGGCGGGGCGTTCGTTCTCACTCCAGGCATGATGAGCCTTGGGGTAGACGGCCTTGTGGCAGTTGCGAGCAACATGTGCCACAAATTCCCGAAGGCCATGGTCGGGGCCTACAAGAGGTACAAGTACGGGCAGGTCGATCTCAAGATGGGCGTCATCATGGCAGCGAGCGCCATCTTCGGGGTCCTGGTGGGGATACGTGTGCAGCAATATATCAACGAGATCCTTGGAGACGCCGGCTCCAACCTCTACGTGAGCTTCGCCTTTCTGGTGGTGCTTGTGGTGGTCGGGGGTATCGTCTTCAGCGACGCAAGAAAGATCGCCCGTACCGGCGGAGTCGAGACGACCACGCGACTCGCAAAGGCCGTTCAGAAGATCAATCTCTTTCCCATGATGACCTTCAATCGGGCGAAGATCAGGGTCTCCTTCTGGTTCACCGTTCCGATCGGGTTCGCAACCGGGTTTCTCGCAGCCACCATCGCAGTCGGAGGATTCGTTGGTGTCCCTGGGATGATCTACATACTGGGCATGTCGAGCCTCATGGCCTCGGCGACCGAACTCGTGATCGCCTTCGGGATGGGACTCGTGGGTTCCATCCAGTGGGGCATGCTCGGCCTTATTGACATCCGGCTCACCCTCATCATCCTCACGGGCTCCATCCTCGGTATTCAGCTCGGCGCCCTGGGGACCACGTATGTCAAGGATTACGTGATCAAGGTGGTCATGGGGACGATCATGCTCATGGTCGCTGTGAGCCGGGGACTTGCCATCCCTGTCTATCTCAGGGACCTCGGCTGGATGACATTTACCGATACCACCGCGTACGTCCTCAACCAGACAAGCTTCGGCGTCATGTGCCTTGCCCTCTTGACAGGGGCTGTCATCATCCTAAACTCCATATTCAAAGGAATGCTGGCGGAAAAAAGGGCCGCAAAACTCGCCGAGGCTGCCGTACATGGAAATGTATAAAAAGATACTTGTCCCCTACGACGGCTCTCCATCAGGGCGCTGGGCCTTGATGGAGGCCCTTCAGATGGCAAAAACGAACAAAAGTTGGGTGAAGGCCCTGGCAATCGTTCCTGGTTATGTTGGAGACCTCGAACTCTTCGGGGTCTCCAACATCAAGGAGACCATCGAGGGCCCTGGACGAAAGCTTGTCTCAGAGGCCAAGGAAATGGCGGCCTCCCAAGGCATTCCCCTCCTTGCCGACTTCGAACAGGGGGAACCCTATGAAAGGATCGTCCACGTTGCGGAAGAAGAAAGGTGTGACCTCATCGTCATGGGCCGCCACGGACTGAGCCACGTGGAAAGGGAGCTCATGGGGAGCGTCACAGCCCGTGTCATCGGACATACGAACAAGGACGTCCTCGTCGTCCCTGAGGGGGCGCGGATCGCCTGGGGAAACATCCTCCTTGCGACGGATGGTTCGCGGTTTAGCGAGTCAGCAACAAAAAGGGCGATAGAAATCGCCCAGGGCAGTTCCTCGCGTATCACCGCCGTCAGCGTCGTACCCGCCGAACTCCTCCCCGAGGCCCCGGCCGCAGCCGTCGACATGACCGAAAGGGCCAAGGCCGTGCTGGAGTCCGTAAAAGAGAAGGCCGCCTCCTCAGGGGTGGAGGTCGAGATCCTTATCCGAGAGGGAGATCCCCATCTGGTCATACATGATGTTGCATCCCAGATACACGCGGACGTGATCCTTATGGGCTCCCACGGAAGAAAGGGCCTGACAAGACTCCTCATGGGAAGCGTCACGGAAAGGGTGATCGGATATTCCTTCATCCCAGTTCTTGTAGTTCACGCCACCACCTAAGAAATCCTCAAAGAACCAAAAAGGAAACCCGGGACAGGATGTGGAACCTGCCTCGGGTTTTTTTATCCCCCAAGGGCGTCCCCGATTGCCCTGCAGAAGGCGGGAAGGTCTTCCGGCCTACGGGACGTGACGATGTTCCCATCCGTTACCACCTCAGCATCCAGGAACCCGGCCCCTGCATTTACGAGATCGTCCCTGATAGCGAAAAATCCCGTAACACGACGCCCTTTGAGGAGCCGGGCGGAGACGAGCATCCAGGGGCCATGGCAGATAGCGGCAACGACCTTTCCCTTTTCACCCGCCTTGCGTACGAGATCGACCATGGAGGGATGGCGGCGCATCCTGTCCGGGGCGTAACCTCCGGGGACGACGACCGCATCGAGGGTTTCCGGATCCACCTCGTCGGCCGCTCGGTCCGCCTGGACGGGATAGCCGTGTTTGGAGGTAAATTCCCCCCTTTTCGGGCCGACGATCGCGACATCGGCTCCGGCCTCGCGAAATCTGAGGACTGGATACCAGAGCTCAAGGTCTTCGTAGAGGTCCTCTGCAAGGACCGCGATCCGCTTGCCTGTCAGTTCCATTGGGCACCTCCTTGACATCTTTATATGTTGTGAAGTGGTGACACGATATGTCCATCGATGACCGAACGTATGCCGTTCATTCGATGGCCTGTCTCTTTTCCATGAACCGGACGACCGCCTTCTCGGCCTCCACGAGGACGAAAACAAAAGAAGAGAAGATAATCACCCGCGCCCAGTCCGTGGCAGGGATCGAGGCCGTCACAAAGAGTTTTTGCATGGGCGGGAAATAGGTGAAAAGGGCTTGAAGAAGAAGGATGACCCCGATCGATGCAGGGATAACGGGGTTCCCACGAAACGCTGAGAGCAATGTGACGGGGTCCTTCAGGGATCGGGCATTCATGAGATAAAAAACCTGAAAAAAGATAAGTGTATTGATGGCGGTGGTGCGGGCCATGTCAAGGGTCTCTCCGTGGGCACGGTCCCAGAGAAAGATGCCGAGGGTTCCGATCACCATGACCGTGGAGATGAAAACGATGCGCCACGCGAGGAATTGGGTGAGTATAGGCTCCTTGGGTGGGCGGGGGGGGCGAA
>DIFG01000019.1 GCA_002419025.1 Deltaproteobacteria bacterium UBA5754
CTTTCGCCCGCCGCCTTTGAAAAGATATTTTATAAAAAGGACTTACTGCATGAATCATTTGGTGTCCACTATTGTCAACAGGCCTCACTCACGGTAACTGTCGCCATGTTGATATCCTGCGTTTTACGCTATCAATGAAAGCATTTTAGGACTAATACAATCACCACGCAATAGTCCGAAAACGGTTGTAGGGTAATGTCGATTTGACATCTCTCAATGTGATACACGCAAACGATTGATTTATATCTCACCACAGAGAGCACAGAAGACACAGAGAAAATCTCTCAATGTGACTATCTTGCAACCACATTCCGGATGCATTTCGGCAGGGCCGATTACTGCGCTAAAAGGTCCATCACCTTCGGGCTCTCGATCCACCGGTCGTCCGTCCGCAGATTCAGGGGCGGTTCAGGCGCAACTGTTCCGTTTCCCTCCGAATCTCCTCCATCTTTTCGATCTCGTAGCGGAGCCTTTCGTTTTCCTTGCTAAGGGTCTTCGCAGTCTCGCGCAGATTTTCGTTTTCCTTGCGGAGAGTTTCAAGGGACCTTTTCAGCCTTTTGTTCTTGAGACAGTTGTCCAGTTCTTTCTCACTTGCGAGGAGCCGTTCGACCAAAAGGATTTCCTCGGGGATCTCCCTTCGGCATTCCTCTGAAAAGAGAATGTCGTTCATGACCGAAGGGTCGTCCTCTCCAAGTGCGAAAAGATAATAGGAGGCGCGGCACTGGAATCGTGGGTCGCCAAGAAGGTCGTAGAGATTGGCGATGGCCTGTTGTATGTCGTCGGCCCGGGCGGGTATCAGGGCCTCGCTGACGGGATCGATGCGTTTGTTGATGAGCCCGTTTTGGGCGCATCCGCCCAGGACGATTCCAAGGAGAATAAGACCTGACGTGTATCGAATACGGTGGGAAAATGGGTTCATAATTTTTCGCGCATCATGATATGTCGGGCAATGCGCGAATCGTTTCCTGGATGCTCCATGTGATGTCGGATGCAAGTTTAAGGGCGTTTCTTCCGTCTTCACCCGTGACGATCACCCGGTCCTCGCCCCTGATGGCCCGGATGAAGGCAGCTATCTCCTCGAACAGGATATCGGATCGTTCCCGTGTAATGAAGTCGGGATGGACGGAGCCGAAGCCTGTCGTGCCGGGTGTGCGGGTGACAATGAGATTGCTCTGCTCGGCGCAGTCTGCCGAGAGGTAGCACCCAGGCTGGAAGATCCTTACGCGGCGCATGGGGCGAAGGGATATGCGGCTTGCTGTGAGATTTGCCGTGCAGCCGTTTTCGAAGATGAGCCGGACATTTGCGATGTCGACCGTCAGGGTGAGGACAGGGACCCCCACGGCCCGGAATTCCTTGAGGGGCGACTGGACAAGGGCGAGTACGATATCGATGTCGTGGATCATGAGATCGAGGACGACGTCCACGTCCAGTGCCCTCTCCTTGAATCCGCTCAGGCGGTGTGCCTCGATGAAAAGGGGACTCCGGGCATGTTCGATCAGAAAGGCGACAGCGGGGTTGAACCGCTCGATGTGGCCGACCTGGAGGATGAGTCCTTTTTTGCGTGCGAGTTCTATGAGATTATCGGCCTCGTCCACGGTCTTCGTGAATGGTTTTTCGACGAGACAATGGACCCCTCGTGAAAGGAGGGCCCGGGTGACATCATGGTGAAAGACGGTTGGGACTACTATCGAGGCAGCGTCGATCGATTCCTCGATCTCCTCGATTCTAGTGTAAGGCCTTGATCCAGTGGCACGTGCCACCTCCTCTGCCCTCGCCGGATCCGTATCCACCACCCCGACGAGTTTTACGCCGTCCATGCGGGCGTATTTTTCCGCGTGATATCTGCCGAGATATCCCACGCCGATGACAGCGACTTTGATCATACCGGGTTGTCTTCCTGCGCGACGACGACAATCCCTGCCGAGTCGGCCCGGGAGATCGCCTCGTGTCTGTCAAAAAAGAGGGTCTTGCCCGCCTCTATCACGAGGGCCGAGGCCTTGACCTCTTCCATGCGCTCTATGGTCGTCATGCCCACGGATGGCAAGTCGAATCGAGGGTCCTGGCACGGTTTGAAGATTTTGATGACCACGGCTCCCGGGCCTCCAAGCCTTCCCCCCCGCACAATGGTTTCATCCGTTCCCTCCATGGCCTCGACCGCAAGGATCACCTTGTCCTTCACGACGATGCACTGGCCGATATCGAGACTGCCAACGGTCTTTGCGATGTGCCAGCCGAACTCCATATCCTCGCGTTGTTTCCTTGTGGGTGTCTTTTTGGTGAGGATGCCGGCTGGTGCCGTGAGTTCGTCAAGAAGAGTGGTGGAAGGGAGGACATGGATCCCTTCCGCTTCAAGTTCTTCGGCGATGGCCCGAAGGATCTCGTCGTCGAGACGCCCTCGGAGCCTGCCCCAGAGGGCAAGTGCCCTCATGTCTGGACGAACGTCGCGAAAGACCCTTTTTTTTGTGATGGTACCTGCAAAGATGGTCTTTGAAACCCCTGCCTTTTTGAGGGACGAGATGAGGCGTCCGAGTTGGCCGAGGTGAATCCAGGCGATCCCGTTCACCTCCCGCTCCATGCCTGCGTCCGTTTCTCCTATGTGGCCCACGGCAAACACCTTGTATCCCCGCTTTCGGGCGGCTCTGGCGCAAAGGAGAGGGAATTGGCCCCCACCTGCGATGATCCCCAGGGGCGAGGCCTTCGTCACGTCTCTTCGTCTCCGATTGACCCGGCGATGGGGACCCCTCGCTGAGAAGATCGAATGAAATCAAGAAAAAGAGAGACCTCTGGCAGGGGATCGGGCATGGAGGAGAGACGGGCGACCGCTGCGCTCACTGTCTCTGAGCCGTGAAAGATCGCTTTATAGGTCTTCATGAGTGCATCTATGGCTTCGCGAGAAAATTGATTCCGTTTTAGCCCAACGAGATTGAGCCCGTACAGTCTTCCTCGGCTTCCCCAATATTTGGTAAATGGCGGGATGTCCTTGTTTACCCCTGACATGCCGCCGAGAAATGCGTACGGGCCGATGCGGCAGAACTGGTGAACCGCCGAAAGCCCTCCGATGACCACGTGGTCTCCCACATGGACGTGGCCGCCGAGGGTCGCCCCATTGGCCATGATGACGTGGTCTCCCACACGGCAGTCGTGAGCGATGTGGCAATAAGCCATGAAAAGGCAGCCCGAGCCGACCTTTGTAAGCCCTCCACCTTTTTCCGTCCCCCGGTGGATGGTTACGAATTCCCGAATGATCGTCCCATGCCCGATCTCGACTCGAGTGGGCTCCCCGCTGTATTTGAGATCCTGGGGGGGGGCGCCGATAGAGACAAATTGGGCCACCGTTACCTCATTGCCGATCCTCGTGTCTCCCTCGATGACGACGTGAGGCCCGATTTTTGTATTTTTCCCGATGGTCACATGGGGACCGATGACAGAGAAAGGGCCGATGGTGGCACCCTTTTCCAGAACGGCGGAGGGCGATATGATCGCGGTCTCATGTATTGATGAGGTGAGGTTGTTAGGATCCATGGAAGGCCTGTAGGAGTCACGATTCATGGTGAGGACGGTTCGTCGTACGTGGCGCGGTTTTTCTGGATTGCCGCCATGAGTATGGCCTCGGCCACTATCTCTCCATCGACACGGGCCTTGCCGTCCATCTTCCAGAGGGTGGACTTTTTCTTGAGGAGCTGGAGCTCCATGATGAGCTGATCGCCTGGTTTCACCGGTTTTCTGAAACGGACCTCGTCCATGCCGGCGAAGACGAGGAGCTTGTCGTCGAGGACCTCCGGATCCGTGTACTTCGCAAAGATGATGCCTGTCTGAGCCATGGCCTCGAGGATGAGCACGCCGGGCATTATGGGTTCACCAGGAAAATGCCCGCTGAAGAACGGTTCGTTGATGGTCACGTTCTTTAGCCCGGTGATCCTGACTCCCGGTTGCACGGTGAGGATTCGATCCACGAGGAGGAAGGGATACCGGTGGGGGAGGTGCTTCATGATCTCTTCGATTCCGCAGTGCCAGTTTTCGGGCTTCATGTCCGACCTCCCTGTTCGATCCGATCGAGGCGTTCGTTTATATGTTTCATGTCCCGCACGAGATCCGGGAGCCTTTGCAAGAGTCGGGAAATCCGCAGCCACAACCTGTGGGGAACGGCGGGCGTTCCGGATACGACTTGCCCTGGTTCTACATTCTGGGCGACTCCTGCCTGGGCCCCGACCATGACCCCGTCCCCCAAGGTGATGTGACCGGCGATTCCCGCCTGCCCTCCGAGGACTACCCCCCGTCCGAGGCGGCTGCTTCCGGAGATCCCCACCTGGGCGACAATGATGGACTGTGGACCGATCGTGACATTATGGGCGATCTGGACGAGGTTGTCGATCTTCGTCCCCTCCCCGATTCGGGTGATCCCCATGGCAGCCCGGTCTATGGTCACGTTGGATCCTATCTCCACTTCGTCCTCTATCACGACGATCCCGGTCTGTGGGATCTTGACGGCCCTTTCCCCGTCCCTGGCATATCCGAAACCGTCACTTCCGATTACGGATCCGGCGTGGATGGTGACGTTTCTGCCGATCAGGCATCCTTCGTAGATGACTACATTTGCGTGTAGTGTGCTTCCTTCTCCGATGGCCACGCGGTTTCCGAGCACGACCCCCGGTTGGAGGGTGACCCTGGGACCGATGGTGCACCCGTCTCCCATGCTCACGAAGGGATGGATGCTCACGTCGGGATCGATGCTACACCCCTCTCCGATGACCGCCCTCGGGCTTATGCCGGAGGCAACCCAGGCCGTGGAGGCGAAAAGGGCGGAGATCTTGGCATAGGCGAGATAGGGATCGTCCACGAGGATTGCCGGGGCCCATTCCGTGTCAGGCCAGGATCGGGGAAGGATGAAGGCCGAGGCCCTGCTCGCACGTACGGCCTCCCCATATCGCCGCCCTGTCGCAAAGGCGATGTGTCCTGCCTCCGCTGCGTCCAGGGGCTGGATTCCTCGAATCATGAGGTCCGGATCTCCTTTGAGATCTCCTCGTACGAGGTCTGCGATTTCTCCGAGGGTCCGGACGGCCCTTCCATGTGGGGTATTTGAATTCTGGTTCGTCATGCTCAAAAGTTTCCGCCCATGCGGAAATCCCAGTTGCTCGAATCCTCGCCTGGTTTTTTGTCCAGGTTGTAGCCCCATTCGACCCTGAGCGGTCCCATGGGGGAAAGCCATCTTATGCCGCCTCCGACGGTTTTTCGAAGGTCAGAGATGTCGTAACCGGCATCTTTCCCCCAAACGTTTCCGGTATCCACGAAAACGACCCCGTTCAGCCCCATGTCTTTGATGAGGGGGAATATGGTCTCGAGCTGGAGATATCCCATGTATTCACCCCCGATCCTTTCTCCGGTCAGGGGATCGAGGGGGCTGATGTCTCCATACTTGAATCCCCGCACCGAGTCGATCCCACCCAGAAAGAACCGCTCATAGACCGGCAGTTTCCCGCCTGATCCCTCGGTGATGTAGCCGAGTCCTCCTCGCGCATGACCCACGAGCTGTTTCCAGAGCCGGTGGTAATAACTCGCCATCCCCTCGAATTTCAGAAAGGCGCTGTCTCCACCCAGGATCCCTCCGGCATATTCTGCTGTAACGTTGTTCACCCAGCCTCGAGTGGGAAAGTGAAAGTCATTCCGTGAGTCATAGGAGAGGCCCGTCGTGAGGGAATGGGTGCTCCTGATGTCCACGGAATCCCTGATGATCTGGGAGGCGTAGGGGGAGATGTCGGAGAGCGTTGTGTTGTCGAGCCTCGCACCGACAAACGCCTTGAGGTCGTCGGTCAGTGGATAGCCGAAGTTCACATCGCCCCCTGTGCTATCCTTCGTGTAATCGTCGTATTCACGGCTCCAGTTGTAGATGTCGGTCCCGAAAGTGACGCGCGTGTCCCACAGGTAAGGCTCAAGGAAGCTCAGGCTGAAGCGGCTGGTCGTGGATCCGAGGATCCCCATGAGGCTCAAAGTCTGGCCCCGGCCGAGGAAATTTCTCTGACTGACGTTTCCCATGAGGATGAGCTTGTCCACCGAGCTGTATCCGGCGCCTACGCTGAAGGATCCGGTGGGCTGTTCCTTGACCTCCACGTCGAGGCGCATGGTATCGGCCGATTCCCCCTTGGTCGTCTTGAGGTTGACATCCTCGAAGTATCCGAGGCGTTTCAGCCTGTCCCGGCTCTTCTTGAGGCCGGTGGCGCTGAAGGGTTCGAGTTCGTTAACCCGGAGTTCCCTCCGTATGACCTTGTCCCGCGTTCGGGTGTTTCCTGCGATCTCGATCCTGTCGAATGTGACGACCGGACCGGTATCCACGGTGATGGCGATGTTGACGACCTTCTGGTCCGGGTCCTTTTGCATCCTCGGTGAGACGTCGCAGTAGGCGTAACCCTTGTCCGCGCACATGTCGGTGAGTTTCAGGATGTCCTGACGGAGGACCTCCTGACTGAAGACCTTTTGTTCCTGGATCTTCATGGCCTTCAAGAGGGTCTGCGGGTCATCGAAGGGCTTGTCCTCGAAGGTGACCGTGCCGACTCCATAGGCATCTCCTTCCTCCACCGGGATCTGGATGAAGATCTCCGCGCCCTCCCTCCGGATGGTCGGCCTTCCTACCTTGGCGTCCACGTAGCCCTTATTGTGATAGAAGGCCCTTATACGGCCCAGGTCACGGTCAAGGGCGTCGGATTTGAGTGCTGCTGGCTCTCCCTTGACGAGGGCCATGATGTTTCGAATCGAGGGGATCCAGAAAGGCCTTTTCTCGGTTGTCTCCATGAGGTCCTTGAGTTCCCCGTCGGAGAAGGCCTTGTTGCCTGTGATCTCTATGGATTTGATGACGACCTTTTCTCCCTCGGTTATGTCGAATCTGACATCAGCTGCGTGCTCTGTGACAGGAATGGTGGTGACAGCCACCGAGGTCCCAACGTAACCCTTTTCCTCGTAGAGGGCCTTGATCTTTTCGGCATTGCTCTGGAGGGCCTTTTCCGTGATGACGGCGTAAGGCTTGAGATCAATGACCTCGCGCACCTTTTCTTCCTTGATCTCCGATGCCCCCTTGACATGAATGGTCTTGACCGCGGGTTTTTCACGGACGAGAAAGGTGACGGACCGGCCTGTGGCGTCCTCGGACACGTCAACCCGGACGTCATCGAAGGACCCCATCTTGTAAATGGCCTTGATGTCTGATGAAATGACGCCCGGATCCAGGAGTTCTCCGGGGCGGGTCTTGATGACGGCCAGGATGGCATCCGTGTCCACCTTGCGGTTGCCCTGTACCGTGACCGATGCAACGAGCCGGTCCCGGGCGAGAAATTTTCGTGCTCCGGACTCGAGGGAATCGAGGATGGGCGTGAGGGCCCTCTTGTCTCCCCTGGCGTAAAAAGGAATAGGCGTTGTCTCATGAGAGAGATCCACACCACGAAGGTCCACGCTGAGGGTGTTACCGATCTCGTTGACGCTTCCCAGTATGACAAAACGTGCCCCATTCGATTTTCCCATGTCTTTCAGTTTCTCACTGTCAAAGGGCGGAGATGCAGAGAGGAGAACGACCTGGTGACCCATGGACTCGATACGCCGTGCAAGGCCCTCGCGTATCTCGTCCGTAAGGCCCGAGGATTCACCAGGGCCGTGATAGGCAAAGGGGAGTATGAGGATGGTCGCTGGGACAGGATCTTTTGTGGCGGTTGAGAAGCATGCGCCGTCACCTTTGGCAAGGAGAACATAGGCGAGCGCCAGGATCACTGAGAGGATGGGGGTCATGGCCGCACAGGGACGGGGGAAGGCGCTCATTTAATTCCGACTCCGAAGGCCTTGAGTTCGCCGGCTTCTAGTTCCCGGATCTGCCCGTCCCTGAGGCCGAGACGCCGGTCCATACGTTCGGCGAGTGCGAGGTTGTGGGTGACGATCAGTATGGTAAGTGAATATTTTTTGTTCAGGGAAAAGAAAAGGTCCGCGACCTTTCGCCCCGTCGTTTCGTCCAGATTACCCGTCGGCTCGTCCGCGAGGATGATGGAAGGATCGCGGACCATGGCCCGGGCAAGGGCAACGCGTTGCTGTTCTCCCCCGGAGAGTTGTCCAGCCCGGTGCCCAAGCCTTTCTCCCATTCCGAGTTCCCGAAGGATGGCTTCGGCCTTCTCCGTGGCCTCGCGTCTTGGGATCGCCGCGACCAGGCATGGGAGCATCACGTTTTCAAGGGCGGTGAATTCGGGAAGGAGACGATGAAACTGGAATACGAACCCGATTTTTTCGTTTCTGAACCTGGAAAGGGCCTTGTCAGGCCAGGAGAAGACGTTTTCTCCGAAATGAAGCACTGTGCCGGACGACGGATGGTCAAGGGTGCCCAAGATATGGAGAAGGGTTGTCTTGCCCACGCCCGATGCCCCGACGATGGCAACCACTTCTCCACGGCGGATCTCCAATGTGACATCCCTCAGGACCGGTACCACGTTTTCATTGCTGCGGTATGTCTTCGCCAGTCCGGAGATGGAGATGACGGGAGTCGCGTCACTCATTTCCCATGCCTCCGACATGGTAGTGCCCTCCTGTGATCCTCAGGGCATATCCGGAGACGATGGCCATGGCGACCGTCCGCCGTGCCTCGGAGAGGATGCGACCGAAGGTCTGGCGCGAGACCCCCATCTGGGATGCAGCGGTTTCCTGATCGAGCCCGAGCACGTCCACGAGCTTCAATGCCTCGAGACCATCGCAGGTGAGGGTGATCTCCACGAGATTTCTGAGCGGAATACCCCTGGGCTTGAAGGACGATATGTCCGGCTCACGCGAAATGATGCGGCACTTGGGGGATCTGGGCATGGGGGAACTGCTTCAGGATCTGCGCAGGACCTTTTCGAGAGCTGTTACACAACGCTCATTCTCTCTGGGAAGGCCAGCAGTGATCCTGATGTGTGTAGGGAAACCGTATGCGCCCATGGCCCGCACTATGACACCCTGGCGAAGCATCATTTCGAAGACCGTTTTGGCATCCTTTTTCACGTCAACGAGAACGAAATTCGTCTTGGAAGGGTATACGGTGCAGCCGAGCCCATGAAGACTTTCGGTGAGATATGTCTTTGCCTTCCGGGTGAGCTCGATGGTCGCCTGGAGGTGCATGGCGTCTTTCAGGGCAGCCAAGGCGCCTGTCTGGGCAAGGGAGTTTACGTTGAAGGGCTGGCGGACCCTCTCGAGTAAGGTCGCCAGATCCGGGGACATGAGGCCGTAGCCTACCCGCAGACCGGCAAGTCCGTAGGCCTTGGAAAAGGTGCGGAGGACTACGATGCGCTGGTCCTTGCCGAGGATGGAGACGCCTTGGACCGTTTCAGAGGGTGTGTCCACAAACTCCATGTAGGCCTCGTCGAGAACAACGACGACGTCACGGGGCAACCCGGCAAGAAAGGTCTCGAATTGTTTGGGAGAGATTACCGTTCCAGTGGGGTTGTTGGGGTTGTCGAGAAAGATGATCCGCGTCTTTTTTGTCACGGCACGGGCGATGGAGGTGAGGTCGTGGTGGAGATCGGCAAGGGGGACGATCACATTTTTGCCTCCTGCCGCCTGGACAACCTTGCGGTAGACGAGAAAGCTCGGCTCACTGCTGACCACGGCGTCTCCGGCGCGGACGAATACCCGCACGAGGAGTTCGATGAGTTCATTGGAACCGTTCCCAAGGACGATGCCTTCGGGCTTCAGTCCGTAACGCGCCGCGATTGCCTGCTTGAGGTCGTGGGCGCTTCCGTCCGGGTACCGGTGGAGGTTCGTGAGGGCGTTGCCAACGGCCTCGACGGCCAGCGGCGAGGGGCCGAGTGGGTTCTCGTTCGATGCAAGTTTGACGATATCCCGTATTCCGTATTCGCGTTCCAATTCCTCTATGGGTTTCCCGGGGGGATAAGGAACGAGGCTTGTAAGATAATCGGGAATATCCCAGGAAGGTTGAGTGTCTGGGTAGTTCATGTAGATCGTGTCCTTTTGAGCAAAATGCCACCCGGGGAAAAATACACCAACAGAAATAATAATAAAACATGCATGATCATTGTAGAGTAGGGGCGAATCAAGATTCGCTCCTACAGTGTGCGCCGCATGGGCAAAGGATGCAGTGTGTATAATCGCAAGACAGCCGATTTGCACTGCCAGAGAAAGTCCCGAAGGAGTTGTGTTCGGATACGGATGTCATGTACGCAACAGATGATAGCACTGCAAAAACCTCAAAATCTGACCCTGCTCAAAAAGTCCGAGATGCAAGGCACGAAATTTTCCAGGAATGAGGCGTACTTAGCGTACGTCGCAGTGACTGGAAAATTGAAGCAACGCCGCAGATCGGGTTTTTTCAGCAGGGTCAACAGATCGGTTTTTGGGTGGCATCACGAATGGGGGAATTCCTGAATCCGTGGGCCGACGGCACGGGGTTTTTGTTCCGTGCGGCAAATAGCCCCGTCCATGGGGGCGGATTTGCCGACGGCGCCCGTCCATGGGCTTCTCACTCCACAAATACCCCGACCGTCGGCTTATTACGTGAAATCAAAAGGTTGAGTGCATATCTCACGGATTCAGGGGATTTTTTGGATGGCGTATTGTCCCATTACCCTTTTCCATGCTAATTTTAGATAAAATCGAAAAATACCCCTTTCGCCCGATAGCTGTATTGTTCACCTGCCCGCAGGCAGGTCGGTAAAAATGCTCATACGTCGCATGGGCGAAGGATGCGGCTCACAAATCGGCAGGACAGTCGATTTGCACGGCCGAAGGCAGCCCGGAAGGGGTGGCGTCCAAGGACGGACGCCATGCACACAGCAGTTGGATACTTTTTGCGACGCCATCAAGATCTTATGGACAAGAAATTTCAACATCCTTCGTCGACGAAAAATCTCACTTACAGGGCAAGGCTCAGGGCCTTTCTTCAGCTCTTCAAACGGGATGACCATGTCCTTGTTGTCATAGTGGCTGACCCCGATTCCATGGCGAGTGCCTTTGCCGTGAAGCGTCTCCTCGCCCGTCGCGTCGACGATGTTACTATCGCACATCCCAATGAAATCAAACGGGTGAACAATATCGCCATGCGCGATCTTCTCAAGATCCCGCTGCAGCGGCTCAAGTCCGTGAAAAAGGCATCTTTCACCAAGTTCGTTCTCTTGGATTCCCAGCCTGGACACATGCCGGAACTTTCGGAATTCTCCTACGATGCGGTAATAGACCACCATCCCTATACCACGGGCTGGGAGGCTGGTTTCGTGGATATTCGAACCGAATACGGGGCAACCGCCTCCATGATGGTCGAGTATCTAAAGGCCGCCAACATCCGTCCGTCCGTTGCCCTTGCAACCGCCCTTTTTTATGGAATAAAGGTGGATACCCAGAATTTTGCCAAAAAGGCGATCCTTTCGGATGTCCTCTGCTTCCAGTATCTGTTCAAGCTCATCAACCAGAATCTCCTCAGCCGGATTGAGAACGCCGACATCAGGCGTTCCGAACTCAGGTTCTTTCGGATTGCCCTCGATCAGGTGAAGATCAGTCAGAATAGGATTTATGCCCACATTGGCAAGGTCCCGAATCCGGATATCCTTGTCGTCATCGCGGATTTTTTTGCCCATGTTCACGATATCGGCTGGGTGATCGTTTCCGGAAGGTATGGAGATAAACTCGTGGTCATCTTTCGCTCTGACGGATACAAAAAGGACGCGGGAAAACTTGCATCAAAGGCCTTTGGTGACGTGGGTTCGGCAGGCGGGCATCGTCAAAGCGCCCGGGCTGAGATCCCTCTCAAAAACCTTCCTGAGGATTTTATCGAGGGCATGAACACCGCCCAATTACAGCGTTTTGTGAAAAAACACCTGTGATGGCGTTGCAAAAAACCGATCCGCAGCCCTACGCAGCATCCCTCGCCCTTGCGGCGTACGCCCGGCGTCCGTCCATAGGTGCCTCACTCCACAAACACCCTGGCCGTCGGCTCATGGATTCAGGTTTTTTTAGGGAACTTCCAGCGCGTTCATCCATGATGGAGAGATAACCAATGCCCATTTACGAATACCGTTGTTCGGCCTGCGGAAAGATTTCCTCCCATCTCGTGCTCAATAGGGATTCTTTTATACCTGTATGTATGCACTGCGGGGGCACGGACATGAAGAAGCTCGTTTCCCGGGTCAACATGCGTCTTTCAGAAGAGACGCGCATGGAACGGCTCGCCGATCCGGCCCTTTTCGGAGGAATCGATGAAAACGATCCGAAAAGTGTGGCGAAGATCATGAAAAAGATGGGAGGGCTCATGGACGACGATTCCGGAGTGGATATGGATCAGATGGTCGAGGAGGCCATGGAAGAGGCCGAGTCTTCTAGCGGAGAGGGTTGTTCTGGAGGGGAGGGGGCATGTCTCGAATCGTAGCGTTCGTACTCGCCGGCGGCAGGGTGGACGAACTCAGCGTCCTCACCCACCTGAGGCCTAAGGCCACGGTTCCTTTTGGCGGTCTCTACCGGATCATAGATTTTCCCTTGAGCAATCTCATGCATTCGGGAATCGAAAGGGTGGGCATCCTCAGCCAGTACCGTTCCTCCTCCCTTGTCGAGCATATCGCATCGGGGGCATCCTGGGACATGGTCGGCAGATGCCGGGGGATCTCCATCCTTCCGCCTTATCAGGGGCTTCTTGCGTCCGATTGGTACAAGGGCTCGGCAGACGCCGTGTACCAGAATCTGGATTTTCTCGAGACCCACAAACCCGACCTCGTTCTCGTCGCATCCGGTGACCATGTCTATCATATGGACTACCGGGAGATGGTCCGTTTCCACAAGGACATGGAGGCGGATGTGACCGCCGCCTTCGTCGAGCTTCCCGACGACGGCCTTTCCCGCTTCGGCCTTGCGCGCATTGCAGAGGACGATCCACGGGGAGGGCGCGTACTCGAATACCGGGAAAAACCCGCGATTCCCATATCCCGAAACGTCTCCATGACCGTCTATCTCTTTCGGCCGAGCGTTCTTGTGGAGGTCCTTCGTGAGAACGCCATGAGCGAGTCCCACGAGTTCGGCAGGGACATCCTGTCGGTACTTCGCGACAGGTACCGTTTTTTCGGGTACCGGTTTCATGGATACTGGGCCTACTGCAGGACCCTCCAGGAGTATTGGGCGGCCAGTATGGATCTCTTGGGGGACTCTCCCGCCATATGCCTTGGTGACTGGAAGGTCAGGACGAACCTTGACCACGAGGAGATCAGGGACAGGGCCCCGGCCCTGGTCGGTCCGTCCTCGGCGGTCGTGAACTCCCTTCTCTACAACGGTGTCCGTGTGGAAGGCAGGGTGGAGAATTCCATCCTCTTTTCGGGGGTGCACGTGGGAGAGGGCGCGGTCGTGCGGGACTCGATCCTCTTTTTCGACACCCAAGTTGGGCCGGAGTGCCGTGTTGACCGATCCATCATGGACATTGGCGTGACGGTAGGAAAGGGGAGCAAGGTGGGCAAGGCCGGAGGAAAGCTGACCGTCATTGGCACCCGTGCCGAGGTCTATCAGGGATCGGTTATAGGGGAGGGGGAGGTCCTTCCTTGCGGCACGGAGAAGTGACGGAAAAAAGGCGTAGGTCCCGAAGGCCAACATCTTCATCTCCTCCTTCGAAACGCCTGGGCAGCCCGAACGCCCTAACGCAGTTTCTCCCCGCATTTTTGGCCGCATAAAGGGCCTTGTCCGCCCTGTCGACGAGGGATGCGGTTGACATGCCATGGCGCCACGTGCAAAGCCCGAAGGAGGCGGTAATGGGAAGCCGGATCTGCCCGTGGTTTGCCGTGAATCGGGACCTGCTGAGCCGTTCCCGAAAGGACTCGACCTTTTCGATGACGTCATCCTGGGAAAGGCCGGGTATGATTATGCCGAATTCCTCCCCCCCATAGCGGTAGACCTTGCCCACGGAGCGGAAATCCTCCTTGAGAAGCGCCGCAAACTGTCTGAGCACGGCATCACCGACCAGATGTCCGTGGGAGTCGTTCACTACCTTGAAATGATCGAGATCTGCAAGGACGACCGTCAGGGCCTTGTCTTTTTCGTTGCCTGTGGTCATATCTGCGAGCATGGCCTCCAGATCCCGGTCCCACGACCTACGGTTGAGGATCTGGGTGAGGGGGTCCTCATAAATGAGGCACGCGAGGTCCGCAAGGGTCTCTTCGTGTCTTTTGAGCCCGTTCAGTGTGAGGGTGATCCCGCGTGTGAAACGTTCACCCATGTCTCGTAGGAGATCCCTTTCGGAAGCGATTTCCAGGTCGGGCGTCCCGTCATTTCGCTGGAAGATCCTGTCGAGCTGTGAATCGAGTTCGTCAAGGCAGGCGCGGGCCTCTGTGTTGAATGTTTCGAGGAGATTTCTCGTCCCGGATATGGTCTCCTGGGAAGATGTGACCAGTTCGCTCAGCCGTTTTTCGAAGATTTCCCTGTCCTTTGAGGCCGCCTCGAGTATCCTGTTCATGCGGAGTTTGGCTGCGATATCGAGGAATTCCTTTTCGTAGAAGGAAGGCAGGGGGGGAAGTCCCTGGGAGACGATGTTTTTTAGGGAATATCTTGCGACCTCGGTGATTTCCTTGAGGATCTCCCGCCATTGATCGGGTTGGTATGGGATCGTTTGCATAAGACGCCTTTTGTGATGGATCAAACGAATTTATTACCCGTTTCGGCAGTCAGGGCGAAGAGATTAAACGGTTTCGTCCAGGGCCGGAGGCCGTGAACAAGACAGATCTGATTCCGCTGAAAAAACCCGATTCTTGCGGCGTGCATGGCGTCCATCCTTGGACGCCACCCCTTCGGGGCTGCCTTCGGCCGTGCAAATCGGCTGTCCTGCCGATTTGTGTTTCAATTTTCCAGCCACTGCGGCATACGCTGTAGAGGCGAATCTTGATTCGCCCCCTTATTCCTGGAAAATTGGCTCCTCGACGTTTTGTGTGGATTGGTGCTATACAGGACTTCAATCCACACAAAAAG
>DIFG01000069.1 GCA_002419025.1 Deltaproteobacteria bacterium UBA5754
TTCGACTTTTTACGAAACCATCAATGTATGAAAGCAAGACCAAAATGAACGGAGGCTCGGACATGACAACGAATTCCGCGAAAATGGATTTTGACAGGGCATTGGCAGTGGGCCGCCCCCCGAACGTCGTCAGACTCTTTCCCAACTCCCGGGCGCTTATCGTGAGCGGAAAGGTCATTGACCGCGCCATGCTCGCCAAGGGGAAGGCCATGACCATCGCCGCCAACGCACGCAACTATATCATCATTCGGGGCGTCATGCAGGCGGCGCAGAAGGCGAACGCAGCGGTCATAGTGGAGATCGCCAAATCCGAGGGGGGAAGGAACGCATATTGCGCCGTCAACTATTGGAACATGGCCAGACAGGTGGATCAGGTCATGAACGAACTCGGGGTCACTGTCCCCGTTGCCATCCACGCAGATCACTATGCCATCAAGAGCCATAGGGACCTGGATGACGCCCGGTGGGAGATCCCTTCCATGTTCGAATCAGGCATTACGTCCATCGCTGTGGACGCCTCCCACCTGCCGGACGACGAAAACATCCTCGCCAATATCGCGCTATCCCCTTTCATCCCTGCTTGGGCGGGCCGCGAGACCGAAGTAGGGGAGATCAAGGGCAAAGAAGGCCTGTCCACCCCTGAGGAGGCACTTTTCCATATCCAGGCCCTGAACGCCCATGGGATATTTCCGGATTGGATCGCCCTCAACAACGGGACTACACACGGCATCGAGGCAAGCGCCCAGGGGATCCAGGTGGGGCTTACCGCCCAGATCCATGCGGCCATCGAGAAATATCACGTCTCCGGGGCCCAGCACGGAACCTCTGGAAACAGCTCGGAGCGCCTGATCGAGATCCGGAATCGTACCAATACCACCAAGGCAAATGTCGCCACCGCCCTACAGATGATTTCATGGGGGGTCGAGGTGAACGACTACGGGAACGCGGCTATCGACAACGAAGGCGTGCCGGTCAAGGTCCCTGGAGAAGGGGTATCTGAGGAACTCTGGGCCGCCATGGTCGCCTATGCGAAGGATAAAGGGATCACCGGGGGGAATTACAAGAAGCTCAATCTTCCCTTCGAGAACTGGATCCTTTCCCAGCCCCGAGAGATCCGTGAACGCATGGCGAAGAGGGTGGAGGATTTTGTCCACCATCTTCTTGTGGAGGTCTTCGGGGCGAAGGACACGGCCCCTCTTGCCATAGAGAAAATTATTCGCGCCGGTTCGTATGACCTAGGCCCGAAGACCGAGCGAATCGAGGATCCAGCCGAGTGGACGGAGGAACGCATTCGGGAACGGGCCAGGGCGATCACATCGACAAAAGGGCCTGCTGGAGACTTCGAGGACTGAATCGCTTGCGCGTCATCGCCGGATCCGCCCGAGGCCGGCGCATCCAATCGGTCAAAGGGAATGACGTTCGACCTTCGTCCGACAAGGTGCGCGAGGCGGTTTTCCAGATCCTTACCCATCGGCTCGGCCGACCATGGGAGGATGTGCGGGTGCTCGACCTTTATGCCGGCACGGGCGCCCTCGGGATCGAGGCCCTTTCCCGCGGGGCCCGGTCTGCGGTCTTTGTGGACGGGAGCCCGGCGTCACTGGGTGTTATCCAACGGAATCTGGATCTATGCGGGTTTACAGAACGCGCCAGACTCATACGGGCCGAGATCGGGCGTTCTCTCCAAAGACTTCAGTCCCTTTTTTCTGATCCGTTTGAACTAGTCCTTGCCGACCCACCTTATGTCCATGGACTCGGGGAAAAGGTCCTCGCATGCATTGCAGACACCCGCATCCTTGCGCCGGGTGGGACGGTCGTGATCGAGGAGTCCGCCCGGGTATCCCTGCCGGAGACCATCACAGGGTCCCAGGAAGGCCCCATCGTCCTCGATGACCACCGGAGTTACGGAGGAACTGGGGTCTGGTTCTACAAGAGGGCATCCCATGCATGAAAGGATCGTAGTTTATCCCGGCACCTTCGACCCTGTCACGAATGGCCATCTCGATCTCATGGAGCGTGCCCTGCGGCTATTTGACAGGGTGATCGTCGGAGTGGGGACGAACCCGGCCAAGACCCCGTTTTTTTCCTTGAGTGAGCGGATCGGCATGATCGAAGAGGTTCTGGAGGACACCGAACGGGTCGAGGTGCGAGGATTTGACGGTCTTCTCGTGGATTTTGCCAGGGAATGCGGTGCGTTCGCTATCCTTAGGGGACTTCGGGCGGTTTCCGACTTCGAGCACGAACTTCAAAGGGCGCTCATGAACCGCAAGCTTTCCCGGGACATCGAGACGGTCTTTCTCATGACCGGATTCCGCTGGATCTATATAAGTTCCACCATCGTCAAGGAGGCGGCCCGGTTCGGCGGCAGGCTCGATGACCTTGTACCACCGCTTGTTGAAAGACGTTTGCGGGAAAAATTCGGTTTTGACACCCTGCCTTTGTGAAGGTCCATTGAGGCTACGTTATGCGTCCAGTGATTATCCCAAATTTGCACTTCTCACATGTGCCGACTGGATTATAGGGACCTTCAAAAAATGGCCCTTTCCCCGATAACTACGTTGCGTATCGGCTGAAAATACCCACATACATGGAGTATGCTCCGCTTTTAAGCCTCTTATCGCATAGTCCTCGAACGAAATTCCTCATTTTTGGGCTCTTCGTCATTTCGT
>DIFG01000011.1 GCA_002419025.1 Deltaproteobacteria bacterium UBA5754
CCACACAAAATGACGAAGAACCGAATTTTTTCTATCTTAATTCTTATTCAATCTCCATGCCAAAAAGGACTGGAGGTGACGGCGATGGCCTGAAACGGATTACTGCACAGACGGCACCAGGAGTTTTTGCCCGATTTTGATCCTGGATGAGGAGAGCCCGTTCATTTTTTTGACGGTTGAT
This sequence comes from Deltaproteobacteria bacterium UBA5754, assembly GCA_002419025.1. GTDB lineage: Bacteria > Desulfobacterota > Dissulfuribacteria > Dissulfuribacterales > UBA5754 > UBA5754. The sequence continues at coordinate 182 of DIFG01000011.1, forward strand.
GCGGATGTCCGGAATTTTTGCGCTATATCATAGAGGGTGTCCCCTTTCTTCACCACGTATTGCTTGGCATTTGTATGTCCCGAATGCCTTTCTTTGCCGGACGATTTCCCGTCTCTTGCGTTCACGATGGTAAGTGTTGTTCCCGCAATAAGCTTGGACTTATTTCCGATCCGGTTTGTTTTTGCGATTTCCCTGACGCTCACCCCGTATTTTTTCGCGATGGACCCCAGGGTTTCTCCGCGCGCCACCACGTGCTTGACGGATTTTTCCTCTGCCTTTTCTTTTTCTTTTTCAGTTACTGATGCCGTGGGTTGAGATGGTTGCTGGATCCTGCATGTTGGAAGATCATGGACGGACTCGGCAAGTTTGTCAGCAAAACCCATGGGGAGTTTGATTCGGTAGGGATGATCGGGTGTCACCTTCCGCCTCAGCTCCGGGTTGTATTCCTCGAGCTCTTTTAGGGGGATGTCCAGGTTTTCTGCGATGGCATCGAGAGAAACGGGTTTATTGATGAAGGCCGTTTCGTAGGCGAATTCCATTGATCCTTCCAGTTCATCCAAGGAGAAACCGTAGCGCTGTGGGTCGTTGACGATGTGAAGAACAGCGAGGAACCTGGGAACGAAACGGGCGGTCTCCTGGGGAAGGACTGCATAAAGGTCCCAGAAATTGTCGAGATAGTCGATCTTCTGGGCGCGGATCTTCTTGAGAACGGTGCCTTCCCCACAGTTGTAGGCGGCAAGTGCCGTGGTCCAGTCGCCGAACATACGGTGGAGTTCCTTGAGATACGAGATGGCGGCCTGCGTGGATTTTTCAGGGTCCATCCGTTCGTCGATCCATGCGGTGCGTTTGAGTCCGAATTTCTCGCCGGTTGAGGGAATGAACTGCCAGAGCCCGAGGGCCCTCTGAGGGGAGACGATCCTGTTCTGAAATCCGCTTTCGATAAGAGGTATCCAGGAGAGTTCCTCGGGAAGCCCTTCCTCGCGGAGGGCATCTGCGATCAAGGGCCGATACCGAAGGGAGCGAGAATAGGCGTCGAGAAAGGCCTTGCGTCCAACTCCTTGAAATTGCCTTATTTCCTCTTCCACCTCGGGTGTGAGTGGGCAGGGGATTTCGCTTGCAAGGCCCTTTGTGGAGATCTGATTCGATGCGTGTATTTCCTGAATCAGACGGGCGAGTTCGATGCGTATCCCGTTCTTTTCCCTTTCTTCCTCAAGAGTTTTCGGGCTGATTTCAGCGAGCCGTACGTAGGCAAAGTCGAGGATGTCGAGGGCTTCATCAGGCCTTCCCGCCTTCCATTTAGATCGGGCATCCTCGGCGAGCTTTCTGATGTCCTCCCAATTACACGGGTAGGAATCGGCCACCGAAGGTGCAAAAGGTCCGGAAGAATCCAGGTCGTGAAGACAGGAGATGGATGATTTGCCAGGGATGTGCCGGGAATGGTTGCCCTGCGTATGGTTGGAGGCGCAGCCGAAGAGGGAAAAAAGAAGGAGAATACAGGCCCCGGCGGTTCCGAGTGCTTTTCTGCGCATCATTTCTGTTTCTCGGATCACGTAAACCGGATGTTCCTTTTCTCCATATACCGGAAAGGACCATGAATAACAACCCGCATGAAGAGGGACCGTGCGATCCCTTGACTTTGCCATGGACCGCACATACCCTTTTTCGGTTAGGTTTTTTACAATATTTTTACGCAGGACGGCGCAAGTCCATCTGGAACAATAGGAGGCAGGCGACATGGACAAGGGAGCGTACGGAAGACGGGACAGGCTCATTCAGGAGAAGCGACACGATACATACAAAGAGGATGAAAAATGGCCTGAGCCCACGGTCTGCACGGTCTGCAAGGCCCTTTACATAGATGGGAGATGGACATGGAAACCGGCGCCTGCCGATGCCAACCAGGCCATCTGCCCTGCGTGTCGGCGTATTCGGGATCACTATCCAGCGGGCATCCTCGAGATCCGGGGGCCTTTTTTTCGGAATCACCGTGAGGAGATCCTGAATCTCATTCGAAACGAGGAAACTCTGGAAAAAAATGAACATCCCATGGAAAGGATAATGGGGATAGTTGATGCGGATGACGTAACCACCATTGAGACCACGGGGGTGGTCATAGCCCGCAGGCTTGGAGAGGCCATTTTCCGCGCATATCAGGGCACTTTGGATGTCCAGTATCCGGAAGGAGAAAAGTCCATCCGGGTCACCTGGGAACGCTGAAAGGAGCCTGTTCCATCCGCCATGCACATGAGACCGCACATCACGGAAGAAAGGGACGCCTGCGCAATCATCGCCTTCGTGGACAAGCGGGGTCGGGCCACACATGCCCTCGTTGCCAAGACCATCGAGGCCCTTCGAAAGATGGGGCACCGCTCCGGGGACATCGACGGAGAGGGCGACGGATGTGGGATCATGACCGACATACCCCGGGATATCTGGTCGAAACGGCTCGCTCGGAACGCAGTTTCCGGGCATCTTGCAGAGAGCGCCGGGTTCTGTGTCGGACATTTTCTCATCCCCGCCCGCTTCCGCGACGTGGAATCAGGCATACTGGACCGGGCGCGTTCCCTTATGAAAGAGGAAGGGGTGGATATCCTCATGGAGACGCAGGGGGCCACCAGGGACTGGGAGCTCGGTCCTCGCGCACGGAGCGATGCGCCCCTCTTGTGGCAGGTCGCTGGATTTACTCCGGAGAGAGATCGCAGAAAGGGCGAGGCCCGGCTCTTTCACCTCCGCATGAGGATCGAGGCCCAGATCCCGGATCTCCATATCGCCTCTTTCAGTCACGATTCCGCGGTCTACAAGCTCCGGGGCATGCCCGAACTCCTTCCCCGGGTCTATCCCGAGCTTGCCGACGAAGACATGCGATCTATCATCGCCCTCGGTCACAGCCGGTACTCGACCAACACACTCCCAACGGTGGAGCGGGCCCAGCCGTTTTCCATCCTGGGCCACAACGGCGAGATCAACACCATCGAGAGACTGAGGCGCACGGGCAGGGTCCTTGGTATCCCTCCCACCCCTGAGGGAAGCGATTCCCAGGACCTGGACCGGGTCCTGGAGGGTCTCGTCCATCTCCATGGGCTCGACCTCCTCGAGGCCATGGAGATGGTCTTTCCGCCCGTATATACCCAGGTGGAGAGTTACAAAGAGGATCTCCGCCGACTCTACGCGTTTTATCGATGGTTCTTTCCGTGTTCCGCCCAGGGGCCGGCGGCGGTCGTGGCACGGGCGGGCGGGGTCTGCATGGGAAGTGTGGACGCCCTTGGACTCCGGCCCCTCTGGTTCGGAGAGGGCGATTACGATTTTTTCCTGTCCTCGGAAAAGGGCGTGGTGGATCTCTGGGAGACCATCGACGACCCAAGGCCCCTTGCCCCTGGGGAAAAGATCGCCATCGTCACCAGCCCGGGAAGGAGGGCCGAGGTCCTCGATTACGGGGCTGTTCAAAAGAGGCTCGTCCTTCTTATGGACGGACGGAAGCACACGCTACGTGCCCTCGATGGTCTCAGAAGCGGTACCCCCGAGAGGGCCGGCGGCGGTCGAGCATCCCGCTATTCCGCCTTTCTCGGGGAGAAGTGCAGTGGGCAGGACGCCGGGGATATGGCCTCTCTAAAGGTTCTCTCTGCCTTCGGCTGGCAGAAGTACGACCTGGACTGCCTCGCCCGTATGGCCCGTGATGGAAGGGATGTGATCGGATCCATGGGCTATCAGGGACCCCTTGCCTTCCTGTGCAGGGACGAGGCCCTGCCACCGATCTCGGAATACTTCAAGGAAAACGTCGCTGTCGTGACCAACCCGGCCATCGACCGGGAACGGGAGGCGGAGCACTTCAGCACGCGGACGGTTTTGGGTGACCGGCCAGACATCTCGGGCGACCGGTATCCGAGGCCCTTTGGAGTCGAGCTCGACTGTCCGATCCTCCTTGCCGAATGCACCCTTGATGACCTTCTGGACGCGGACGCCCTCCGTTCCGTGGCCAGGAGGTGCGGTATCTCCGTGCTCGAGGACGTTCTTGATTTCTTCAGTGCGGAAAGGAAGGACATGTCGAGGGTGAAGGTGCTGGACGCCACTTTCTCCCGGCACGAAGGACTCGATGGGCGCATTGCAGCCATTCGGGCCGAGGCGCGAGAGGCGGTGGAAGAAGGGGCTGTGATCCTTGTCCTCGACGACCACCTGAGTTTCCGGGACGAGAGGACCCTGATGGATCCGGCCCTTGCCGTCTCCGTCCTTGTCTCCTCCCTCGAAGAGGAGGGGCTTCGAAGGCGAACGAGCGTCATAGTGCGATCCGCCGCGATCCGGAATCTCCATGACGTCATGTTTCTTTTGGGCCTGGGAGCCGACGCACTCTGTCCCTATATCTTTGAACGGATCGCCTGTTCCGCCTCCTGCGAAGGTCTTTCATCGGAAACGGCCCTTGTCCATGCCCTGAACGTCCTCAAGATCGGTATGGAAAAGGTCATGTCCACCATGGGGATCCACGAGCTGTGTGGATACGGGCGGATCTTCGCCTCCATCGGACTGGCCCGGGACATTGCCGCGTTTTTCGGGACGAAAAATTTCTGTGAAGCCGATACGGACGGGCTCACGCTCGGATCTCTCGAGGAAACGGCATGGGCCCGTTTCGAAAGGGCTGCCGGCTCAGATGACGTGAAGATCTACGCGCCAGCCTCCCGAAACCCCCGGGTGGGCCGAGCGGTCCGAAGCACAGCCATCGGCAAGACGGGCCATAAGGCGTTCGCCGAAGAACTCGCCAGAATCGAAGAGGATAACCCAATTGCAATCAGACATCTCCTTTCCTTTCGATCCCCTCCCGATGGGCATCGCACCTCCATGCAGGACGTGGACCTCTCAATTGCTGGGCACGATCTTCCCATCATCATCTCTGCCATGTCCTTTGGCTCCCAGGGGGAAAATTCCTTTCGCACATACGCAGAAGCGGCCGTCAAGGCCAACATCGTCTGTATGAACGGCGAGGGGGGCGAGATACCGGACATGCTCGGCCGCTTCCGGAGGAACCGCGGCCAGCAGATCGCCTCCGGGCGCTTTGGCGTCTCCATGGAGCTTCTCAATTCCGCTGACTTCCTCGAGATCAAGATCGGCCAAGGGGCCAAGCCCGGCGAGGGTGGCCATCTTCCCGGCACCAAGGTCTCGGATATGGTCGCCCGTGCCCGCCACTGCAAACCCGGCATCACCCTAATCTCCCCCTCCAACCAGCATGACATCTATTCCATCGAGGATCTCGCACAGATCGTGACCGAGCTCAAGACCGCCAATCCCTATGCCAAGGTCTCGGTGAAGATCCCGGTGACAAGCGGGGTCGGGACCATCGCCGTCGGGATCGCCAAGGCCGGAGCGGACATAATAAACCTGAGCGGATTTGAGGGCGGGACCGGGGCGGCACGGGAGCACGCCAAACGGTATGTGGGTCTTCCAGTGGAGATCGGGGTGAGCGAGGCCCATCGGGCCCTTGTGGAATCAGGCCTACGGGGCGCGGTGGAGATCTGGTGCGACGGGGGCCTGAGGAGCCCGGCCGATTGCGTCAAGATGATCCTCCTCGGTGCCAACCGAGTGGGTTTCGGTACCGTCGCCCTCATGGCTGTGGGGTGCATAAGTTGCGAAAAGTGCCACCTCGACCGTTGTCCTCGCGGGATCTCGACCCAGCTCCGTACAAAGGAGGAGGCGGCAGCCCGGGGGGTGAAGGGCTTTTCCCCCAGGGTCGTGGCCGAAGAGGCGGAGAATCTAGCCAGGCTCATCAGGGCTATCGGAGAGGGGATGAGGGACATCGTGGCGGGCCTTGGGGCGCGGACTATTCAGGATCTGGTCGGACGGGTAGATCTCCTCGAACAGTCCCGGTTGCATCAGGTCATTGATCTATCCGGGATCCTTGCACAGGCCTCTCCTCCCACCCATCAAAGAGGGCCTGTTGGCCAGGACCGGCCTGGTGTGGTCGTCAGGCGTCCCCTCAATTACCTCACGGAACTCGTCTCCGGGATCGTGATGGACAGGTTCTCACAGGGAAATCTCGCTGTCTGTTTCACAGACACCCGGGTCCAGAGTACGGACAGGGCTGTCGGTACATATCTGGCAGGTGCCATGGTCAGGGCATACGCTTCCGACTCCGATCACCAGGCGAGTCTCTCGTTCGAGTCTTCCGTTCCAGGCAATGGGCTTTGCGCATTCATGATCCCCAACCTGGATGCCATTGTGGACGGGGGGTCACAGGACGGGGCGGCAAAGGGGGCCATGGGAGGGAGGCTCGCTGTACTGAAAGGGGTAAACTGCCTCGGCAGGCGCGTGGATGGCTCTACGGGCAAGAGCTTTGCGTACGGGGCCATCGGCGGGACCTTCATGATCCAGAACTACGCCGACTCCCGCGCCTGCATACGCATGTCAGGTGCGGATGTGGTCTTCGGAGCCCGGATTACGGCTCCCGTTCGGGACCAGGAGGGGAATATGGCCATCCGCGCCCACTTGAAGGGTTTCGCCTTTGAGTACATGACAGGGGGAAGGGCCGTGGTTCTCGGGGACCCAGGGCCATGGATCTGCGCAGGTATGACGGGCGGGGTGGTCTATCAGTGTCTGTACCCGGAATTTGACTTCACGCGGGCCGCCCTCGATCGGAGGCTGGCCCGGGGCGCCCATGTGGAGATCCATCCCGTGCACGAAAAAGGCCTTGCCGACATCGAAGAACTCCTTTCCGGTTACATCGCTGTGCTTCAGGAAAGCGGGCAAGGGGAAGAGGCGGAGATGGTCGCGCACCTCCTTTCAGAGGCCGCCAAAAGGTTCGTTTCCATCGAGCCGATGGCGATCCGGACCGTCTCGGCCGCGTGAGGCAAAGGGGGCAGGCCTGCGAGTTCACTCCGGGCGTGGCGTCGCGGCCTCATCCGGCCGTGATGCCCGCACCGAACCTGGAGTGAATCTGACCGGAACCTCTCGACCCTCGCCCTCCACCTTTTGAGGGGCCTCCATGGTCAGGCGGTCGAGGGTGAGGCCGAGGGCGATCAACTCGTTTCTCACGGTGGTTGCCCGTTCCCTCGCAAGGGTTCGGAGACGGTCCTCGCCTATGTCTTCCGTCGAAAGAAGATCCTCGTACATGATACGAGCGAGATCCGCCCCTTTAAGACGCGAGGTCTCTTCCGGCGTTATCGACACCTCTTTTTCTCCAAACAAGCCGCGCACCGCGGCCGAGGCACGCCCAAAACCGCTCGTGGGCGGAGGTTCAGGGTTTGCAGCGCGGTACTTGGACTGAAGGGCCGAGAGCGCCTCCTTTCCGATCCGGTCGGCATAGAGCCTCTCCAGCGCCTTTTTGACCTCCGGCTCCTCAAGGGAAAGCGGCTCCGAATCCTCTCCGTACCCGTCCTTTTCTCCCATTTTTCGAAGCACCGCGCGATTGAGTTGTCTCGTCCTCAGGGCGGCGAGGTCAGATGTGGGATTGAATGTTCCTGTGATGGCGAGGGCGAGATCCGGCCGTTTTTTCATGGCCGTAGCCAATTCCATGAGCTTTTCCCGCTCCGGAGGCAGTAAAAGGGAGTTTCCCGGATCAAAGACCACCTTTTCGAGCTTTTCACCCGATATACCGAGCATCTTGCCGAGCATTCGAAACGGAGATGTCACAATTCCGGTGATGATATTCGTAAACGCCTTCCAGATGATCCCACCGAAACTGAAATGGGGGTCATCGAGGCTTCCGGAGACCGGAAGTCCGAGATGGATCGTGCCGCCTGAATCCTTCAGGATGGCAATGGCCAGATCCAGCGGGAAGTTCACGGCCTCTGGGCTTTCCACCCTCTCTCCCAGGCTCAGACGCTCCATGATGATCTTGTGGTCACCGAAGAACTGCCGGTCCTTTATTTTGTATTCCAGGTCGAGTGAGAGTTTCCCGGAATCGATTTTGCGACCGGCGAAGGTGGCCGAATACGGGGTGAGTCGGGTCATTTCCACGTTTCGAAAGGTCACCGCGATGTCGGTGAAGCCCGTTGGATCGAGGAAATCGATCCTTCCAGCGGCCCTGGCGAGTCCATATTCGTCCACCTGTCCACCCAGTTTCAACTCGGAAAGTGTCCCGGGCATGGAAGAGAATCCGGTGATGGTCCCCGCGAGCCGGTGGATGCGCGCCCCGAAGGGAAGGGCCAGGGAAAGGTCGGCAAAGTTCAGTTTCCCCTGGGAGACGCGGACCTTGTCGATGGTGACCAAATAGGGAGGGGATTCAGGGGCTTTCTCCCCTTCCGCAGAAGGATCCTCAGGTCTTTTGTCGCTTTCAGGGGGTCTTGGGGCCGCCTGATCTCCCTCGGGCGTGAAGGCCCTTTGCAGACTGGTGCTCGAGTCCTTGTGGATCACGAAAGCGCTTTCAGGGGCGTCCAAGGTCACGTTTTTGATTCGAAGCCGGTCACCGGAGGCCGTCATCCCCTTGCCGGAGAGGGATTTCCATGTGAGAAAGGGCGTGTCTTCTCCAGTTTCGGTGAGGATGAGGTCCTTTACGGCAAATTCGCCCGAATAGAGCGCATCCTGACCGTCATAGGTCAACCGTCCCTGAGTCGACGTCACTCCCCGAGTGAGTGTGAGGCGTGAAATCCGGCCGAGATAAGGCTGGAGGGAAGACAGGGAAAGGTCGTCGAGCTTGAGTGAGAATTCGGCGGTCGGCGTGGCCGGGATGACCGATCCGTCTGCGATGAACCGGCCGCCTTCTCCGACGCTGAACTCCAGGCGTACGGGTACTGAGGCCGTGAGGTCCTCGCTTACGTTGCGAGCCGTGAACTGAAGGTCCTGGACGGTGTAGCAGACCGACGGGGAAACGGATTCCTCACGGAGTGTTACGTGAAACCCCTTGGCCTCCAAGGACTGGACGCGGTACCGCCAGGGTCGTGAATCGGCGGCGCCGGAATCGCCGGAGCGTTCGGAAGAGGATGCCTGGTGTTTAAGGATGTCCATCTGGGTAATGCGTCCCTGCGGATCTCTGGCCACCTCGAAGCGGCCGTTCAGGAAGGCCAGACGGGAGGCTTCCATCTCCTGTGTATCAAGCCTGAGCCGACCCTCCTCAAGGTCGAGACCTTCCAGAAAGAAGATGGGGGATTTGAGCGCCTCGGATAAAAGCCGGATCCCGGAGACATGAAGTTTCAGGCCTTCGATACCCCCTGTGGGCTCCCCGGCCCCGACCGATGCCTCGGCCGTGAATGTGAGCGAGACGTCGTCGAGGCGCGCGGTGACAGGAGACGCGAAGCCCCGGTCGGTGACCGTCACGGCCAGGCCGTCCAGGGAAAATCGTTCGACCCTGATCTTCCAGGGGGCATTGGGCCGACTTCCTTCGTGCGGGAGGCCTTCTCCTTGTGAAGAGGAAGGGGTGGCGGCTTCCGCATTTTTTGGGGCTTCTGCGCCCCCTTCCTGTGGGGCTGGGATAGTCGGCTCAATCGATGGCTTGCCGGTCGCGGCCTCTGCAAACCAGTCTTGAAGATCCATGCCGCCGTCTTCCTGAATCGTCACGGCCATGCTTCCGCCCGCGAGATCCATCCCTCCAATCCGTATCTCCCGCGTGCCCATATCGAGATGACCGCTCGAGAGGGCGAGAGTTTCCATCGTGATGGCAGGTTTAGCCGCCTCCGTCCCCCGAAGGGCGAGTCCTTGCAGCCGGGCCTGGAGGTCCTGCACCGAAAGGGCGAGACCTTTTTCGTCAGCGTCCACGTGATAAGAAAATTTCCATGTGATCGTTCCCTCGGGAGGAAAGATCTTGGCGCGCTCCTGTATATAGGGCCCGAGATCGGCCAGGAGGAAATCCTCCACTGCCAGATTCCCCGTGGCAACGAGCGGAGATAGGGTGAAATCGCCCGAGAGCAGAAGGCGGGCGCCAGACGGAAGACGGGCAGATAGGGTGCCGGCCCCGTTCGTCTCTGGAAGGGTCGAGATATGTGCGAGCTGGATCTGGAGAGGGGCGATACAGGTCTCAAATCCGCCCTTAACCACACGGTCCGCGAATTCGATCTGTCCGTCTTCCACTTTTAAAGATCGAATCCGGATACGAGGCGTCTTTTCGTCTCCAGTTTTTTCCGGTTTTTCACCCGGTCCGCCAAAAGCCCCGATGAAGGCGCTCCAGTTCAGGGTCTCGCCGGGTCTTCGTTCGATACGGACTGAGGGTTCGGACAGACGGATCTCGTCCATAGCGAGGGTCCATTGAAAGAGACCCGCCGAATCCAGATCGGCGAGGAATTCCCGAAAACCCAGAAGAAAAGCGCCATCTGGTTCGGTGAGCGAGAGATCCCCTATGCTCAGGGAGAGATTCCAGGGATCGAATCGGACATCAGAAACGGACAGGATGTGTCCGGTTTTGTCTGCGATATAACGTCTTGCCGCCCATTTCGAGAGAGGCGGAAAGGCAAGATAGGCAAAAAGGAGATATAAGGCGATGACGCCGAAAACGGCGATGAAGAGTTTCTTACCTGGCAGCGAACGGGCTATACTGGACATATCTCGACCCTCCGAGATCCTGAATCCAAGAGCCGGCGTTTTGGGCGTTTGTTCCGTGCGGCAAATATCCCCACTCCATGGGGTCGGATTTGCCGACAGCGCCTGTCAATGGAGGCTATATTCCTCAAACACCCCAACCGCCGACTACCGTATCCTGTATGATATCTGATAATGGGAACCTCTTGCAAAATGACAAATATCCCGAGATCGTCATTCCAGCGAAAGCTGGAATCCGCGCAGAGATCAAGCGAGTAAGACAAATGAAAAATCAAAAGCAGGGATTGTGATCCTCCAGGATTTCCATGAAAAAGAGCCACGGGAAAAAAGAGGGCTCTTCGTCATTTCGTGTGGAATTTGATCGG
>DIFG01000008.1 GCA_002419025.1 Deltaproteobacteria bacterium UBA5754
GGGTTTTGTTTCTGCGGCCGGCCGGAAGATAGACGCACGGCTTCATAATTCACGTTCTATACTGGATTCCGGCCTCCGCTGGAATGACGAGGCGGTATGCAACTGCGCACTGGAAACCGATCAAATTCCACACGAAATGACGAAGAGCCCTTTATTAACGATATATTATCGATGAAATCGATGAGGAATTTCGGTTCGAAATGTCTGCCGCCTGTCTGTCAGCAGACAGGGCAGGCAGGCGTGTAAAACGGTCGTCAGCCCAAAGGACCGTTTTTTGAGCATTAAAAGAGCCATCTCCAGCTCCGCCCTGCCATGTACAGATCCTTGAGTGTGGTAATGTCTCCGTTTCTGAGTTTTTTGATGAGAAAAAGAAAGAGATACGCCGCCTGGATGGCATCCTGGAGGGCGTCGTGGCTCTGGAATACTGGGATATTGTATTCACGGGCCAAGTCGGTCAGGTTGTAGGAGATCTGAAGATTGAACTGGTCGTAATAGTTTTCCCATTGCTCCTCCTTGTAAACCTGGGCGAGGCGCAGGGTGTCGATGCAGGGGTTGGCCATCGGAGAGCCGAAAAGCCGGACGCATGCCCGGTTGATGAATCCCATATCGAGACCTATGTAGTGCCCGACGAGAAGGGAACCTCCGCAAAAATCCACGAATGAGGGGAGCACTTCCGCAAGGGGAGGGGCTTTTTCGATCTGTTCGGGTGTGATCCTGTGGATAAGGGTGCTGTCTTTGGGCAGGGGCTTCTCCGGCTTGACATATGCATGAAAGCACTCTGTGAGACAGATACGGAGATTACGGATCCGGACCGCCCCGATGGAGACGATTTCATCGCGTCGGGGATCGAGTCCGGTGAGTTCCGTATCCACGGAGACGAAATCGTATCGCGCGACCGGAAGGCCTTGGTCCAGGGACCGGAAATAAAGGCGGTTCCGCTCCATGAGAGGGTCCCGTTTCCTGCCGAGCAGGCCCTGGAGAAATTGCAAATTGGGAAAGATGGACACTGCGCGCCGTGATTTTTGTCACGGTATGGGAAACATGTCCCGGATGACGGTCTGCATCCTCCCGATTACGGCAAATGCCTCCTTGAGGGTCTTTTTTTCTACCTCCGTGAGGTCGCCTGGGTTGATGTAGTTATTCGGATCCTTGCCTTCCTCGAGCATGCGGAGCTGGTGGACGAGCCGAAGCTGCATCTGGAACTCATAGGCATCCCGTGTCTCCCCGTAGAGTTCCTGTGAGATATGGCCCCCTTCTGCGAGGAGCTGGAGGCGCGCGAGCGTGTTGGTCTCCGTGATCCCGTGTTTCAAGGCCATGAGACGTGCAAAATCCACGAAGGGAACGAGGCCGCGGGTCTTGAGATCAAGGAGATTTTTGTGCTCCCCGTCCTTCTCTACGATGAAGTTTCGAAAAAAAGACAGGGGAGGGCGGCTTTCGAGGCAATCCTTTGCGAGGTGTAAGAGAAATATTTCCTGTCTCTGACATTGGGCAGCGAGCCGCTCCCGAAGCCGGCGGGCAAAGTCGGTCGCCCCATAGCCCGGACGAAAATCGAAAAAGATGGTGGCGTGGAGGATCTCCATGGGCTCTGGTCTCAGTACCCAGTTGTCGAAGTAGCCCTCCCATACCGAATAGGGCTTGCACCACCTGGGATTCGACGCCATGATCCCCCCCTTGCAGCGGGGATAGCCGCAGGCAACCAGGTGTTCGATCGCCTTTTCTCCGAAAAGGCGGAAATATTCCTCTGCGTCCCTTTTTTCTACGTCCGTTTCAGGATCCTTGTAGAGAAGGGCGTTGTCCTGGTCCGTTTTGAAGGTCTGTTCCCTCCTGCCCTCGCTTCCCATGAGAAGCCAGCAGAAAGGGACGGGTGGCGTGCCGAGTTCTTCCACGAGGAGGGTAAGGAGCCTGTCCAGGATATGGTCGTTCAGGACCGTGATCATGCGTGTGATGTTGTTCGCCTTGGCGCCCTCTTCGATGAGGGTGCGTATGACGTTCGGTACCTTGCGGGAGAGCGCGTAGAGCCCCTCGATCCTCGTCTGGGATACGATCTCCCGAAAGAGATAGATGGGGGAGCTGCCCTGAAGGACCATGATGTCATGTGCGGTCACCACGCCCACTGTCTTCTCGGCCTGCTTGACCACAAGATGGTGGATCTTCTTGGTCATCATCTGGAGAAGGGCGTTGAAGCAGGTCTCATGGGCAGGGATCGAGATGATGGGGGACGCCATGATCCTTTCAACCGGCTCTCTGACATCAAGGCCGCGCGAGACGACCTTTATCCGAAGGTCCTTGTCGGTCACGATCCCGATGATCTCGCCTGCCGCATCCCGGACAAGCAGGGATCCTATATGGAGTTCGGCCATGCGTGTGGCGGCCTTTTGAATGGAATCGGAACCGGCTATGACCTCGGGCTCTCTCTTGATGATGTCGCCGACCTGGACGCTGAAGAGATAGAGTCCACTTTCCGTCCTGGGCGATATCCGATGGTGGCGGAGCTCGGAATAGGCGGTTCGGATAAGCTTTTCCGAAAAGCTTTTGAGATAATATTGGGCAAAACGGGGATGTTCGTGCAGGAGTTTAAGGAACGCGTCCTTTTCGAGAAGTATGCAGAAGGTATCCTCGACCGTTTCCACGTTGAGGTTCGCCTTGGTTCCCTGGATGATGGGAAGGGCGCCTATATAGGATCCTTCCCCCCTGTAGTCCTTGAGGGTGACCTCGCCGGCCTCATCCTTGAGAAAGCTCTTCACCCCTCCTTTTTGGATGAGATATAGGTGGGTGACGACGGTTTCATCTTGTTTGAAAAGAAGGGTCCCTTTGGGGAAAAAATCGATGGTGCATCGCCGTGCAAGCTCGGCAAGCGTGGTCTCGTCGAGTTCGTTGAAGGGCATGATTCCCTTCAGGAATTCTATGACGAGCGGCACAGAAACACTGTGGACGTCCTTGTTCGATTTCGAGTTCATGAGGGGCATCCTTTTTGCTTATTTTTGCCCATGTTTGAAGAAAGAAAAAGGGGGACATCCATGTTATGGAGTCCCCGTCTAACACATGCCTGAAACTTGTTTTTCAGGGCCTATTTCTTCTTCATCAAGGCCTCTTTTCCCTCGATGAGGGCGTTCACCACGGTCGGATCCGCCAGGGTGGATGTATCCCCGAGTTCGCTCGTGTCTCCTGCGGCGATCTTTCTCAGGATCCTGCGCATGATCTTTCCGCTCCGGGTCTTGGGAAGCCCGGAGGCGAACTGGATGACATCTGGAGTGGCGATGGGGCCGATCTCTTTTCGCACATGGGTCCGGAGTTCCTTCAGGAGTTCGTCGTCTTCCTTGACCCCTGCCTTGACCGTGACGTAGGCGTAGATGGCCTGTCCTTTTACCTCATGTGGCATGCCGACTACTGCGGCCTCGGCGACCTTGGGGTGCGCCACGAGTGCGGACTCGATCTCGGCCGTACCGAGTCGATGCCCGGAGACGTTGATCACATCGTCGATCCTGCCCATGATCCAGAAATAGCCGTCTTCATCCCGGCGTGCGCCGTCTCCGCTCTCGTACATGCCGGGAAAGTGATCGAAATACTGGTCTTTAAAACGCTTTGGATCTCCAAAGACCCCCCTGAGCATGCCGGGCCAGGGCCTTTTGATGACGAGGCTTCCCCCTTCATTGGGGGCTGCCGGGCTCCCGTCACCCTTGACGATGGCCGCATCGACTCCAAAAAGCGGCAGGGTTGCCGATCCCGGCTTCAAGGGCGTGGCAAAGGGCAGGGGAGAGATGAGAATACCGCCCGTTTCCGTCTGCCACCACGTGTCCACGATGGGGATTTCCCCTCTTCCGATGTTATCGTGATACCACATCCAGGCCTCGGGGTTGATGGGCTCTCCAACAGAGCCGAGGACCCTCAATGTGGAGAGGTCGTGCTTCCTGGTCCACTCGACCCCTTCCCGCATGAGGGCGCGGATGACGGTGGGGGCGGTGTAGAAGATATTGACCTTGAACTTTTCCACGATCTTCCAGAAACGGTCGGGCTTTGGCCATGATGGTACCCCTTCGAACATGAGGGACGTGCCGCCCAGGGCCAGAGGTCCGTAAACGATGTAGGTGTGTCCGGTTATCCATCCGATGTCCGCCGTGCACCAATAGACATCGTCGTCCTTGAGATCGAAGACTATCTGAGTAGTGTGGGCCGCATAGGTGATGTAGCCGCCGGTCGTATGGAGGATGCCCTTGGGCTTTCCGGTGCTGCCGCTCGTATAGAGGATGAAAAGGGGATCCTCCGCGCCCATGGAGACCGGTTCACATACATCCGTGATGTCTTCGGCGCTCATCTCGTCGTGCCACCACGTGTCGCGTCCGTCCTGCATGGAGATCTCGTTTCCGGCGCGTTTGACCACGATGCACCGCTCGACGGATGGGCACACTTTCAGGGCATCATCGGCGTTCGGTTTCAGCGGGATGACCTTCCCTGCCCGAAGTACGGCGTCCGCTGTGATAAGGAGCTTCGCCTGGCAGTCGTTGATCCTGTTCTGGAGGCTGTGGGCGCTAAATCCCGCAAACACGATGCTGTGCATGGCGCCGATCCGGGTGCAGGCGAGCATGGCGATGGCGAGTTCGGGGATCATGGGCAGATAGATGGAGACCCTGTCGCCACGCTTCACCCCCATTTTCTTGAGGACATTTGCGAATCGGCAGACCTCACGGTGGAGCATCTGATATGTGTAGATCTTGACATCGTCCTCCGGCTCGCCCTGCCAGATGATTGCGGCCTTGTTTCTGCGTCCGTCCGTGAGGTGACGATCCAGGCAGTTGGCCGAGACGTTCAGTTGTCCGCCGACGTACCACTGGATGTCGGGTTTGTGGAAATCGTATTTGAGGACGGTGCGCCATTTCCTGTCCCACGTGATGAGTTCCTCTGCCCGTTCTGCCCAGTAGCCGTCGGGATCCGAGAGGGAGCGCTTATAGATATCCCGATACTCCTTCATGCTTTT
Organism: Deltaproteobacteria bacterium UBA5754; assembly: GCA_002419025.1. Taxonomy (GTDB): domain Bacteria; phylum Desulfobacterota; class Dissulfuribacteria; order Dissulfuribacterales; family UBA5754; genus UBA5754. Next base: position 4,973 of record DIFG01000008.1, read on the forward strand.
GATATAGGCGGTCTTCTGGCCAGCCTTCGGGGGCTTGAAGAGCCGATCCTCGCTCATAAGACTTTCGATACGCGCTTCCTCTTTTGCCATGGCCAACTCCTCTCTTTGGGTTTGGGACGTGTTGTCCGTATCGTAATTCGGCAGAGACTAACGCACCTCATAGTTTTGTCAAGCGATTAGTTTGTGAAATTCAAAAACAAAAACAGGGTGTTTGAGTTAAACTCATTCACCCTGCCCCTTATTACTTTTGTGTTGAAATTACTTTGATTTTTCCGTCACCCGAGGTTTGAGTCGATGAGTTCCGCGAGCCTTTCTCCGGAGAGGAGCATGCCTCCAAAGATGGGTCCCATTCGGTATCCTCCGTAAACGGAGGCGGTGGACATTCCGCATACATAGAGGCCCGGATAGACCTGGCGGGTGTTTTCCACCACAGCGCGTTCGGCGGGTTCGGCAAAAAGGGATCTCTCCCCCAATGGTTTTCCCGTCGGGGTATCGATGACAACGTCGTTCTTTTTCGAGAAGGTCTGAACGACGTCGTGATCATGGCCTGTGGCGTCAACGACCGCCCGGGTCTCGAGGGTAAGGGGGTCGATGGGGAAATGGTTCATGACGGCGAAGGAGTTGTTGATCACCACGCCGCGGACCCTCCCGTCAGAGACCATGAGGTCTTCGACCGTGGTGAGGTTGAAGAGCTTGGCCCCCCGTTTCACCGCTCCAAATATGAGGCCAGAGGCGAGGGCCGCCGCATCCACCGCGAGAAATTCGGCGCTTGCCCGTTCGTAGGGGATTTCAAAGGCGTCGAGGATGTGACGGGCCTCCTCCTGGGTGATGACGAATGTGTAGCCCATACCGCCTCCCCAGATTCCTCCACCGGGAGAAAGGCGTTTTTCAAGGATCGCGACCCTTCTGCCCCTCTCAGCCAGAAGGCCAGCCCCCACGAGACCTGAGGGACCAGCCCCCACGATGACCACGTCACTTGATACATATTCCATGAGATCACGCACATGGTACTGAACAATACCTTTCGTGATGTCTATCTCCCGCATGTCATTTTTCTCCTTTTCATCGGTTTTCCCGTATCTTTTTCAGGTCTTCACGTCGTATCAGCCCTTGTTCACGAGGAATACGCAGTACTTTTTCGGCTGATAACTGACAACTGAAAGCTGATAACTTATCAGTCCTTGTTTACGAGAAATACGCAGTACTCCCCGCACATGGTGCAGGCCCCGGTGCCGGAGCGCTCCTCCCGGATCCTCAGGGCCTTGTCAGGATCCATGGAAAGGCGGATCTGGGCGTCCCAATCCAGGGCCTTTCTCGCCCGTGAAAGTTCGAGGTCCCATTCGAATGCGCCCGGAAGCCCCTTTGCGAGGTCAGCGGCGTGGGCCGCGATCCTCGCAGCCATTACCCCGTCGTAGACATCCTGCGTCGTGGGAAGGCCGAGGTGTTCGGATGGGGTCACGTAACAGATGAAGTCCGCACCTGCCATGCCGGCGACGCCTGCACCTATGGCGGACGTGATGTGGTCGTAGCCGGGAGCCACGTCTGTCACAAGGGGGCCGAGGAGGTAGAGTGGGGCCCTGTGCGTGAGGCGCTTTATCCTTTCCACCGATTCGGCGATCCTGTGGATGGGGACGTGCCCCGGCCCCTCGATCATGGACATTACGCCGCGCTCGAGGGCACGGGCCTGGAGCGCGCCCAGGGTCTCCTGTTCTCCAACCTCGAATACGTCGCCCGCATCGGCTATGGCGCCGGGCCGCATGCCGTCTCCGAGGCTAAGAACTGCGTCGTATCTCGCCGCGATGTCGAGGAGCCGGTCATAGGCGGCGTAAAGGGGGTTTTCCCTGCCGGTTTTCTTGATGTAGGCGGCAGTGATGGCGCCCCCGCGGGACACGATCCCCTCGACCCTTTTTTCCGTCTTGAACCTGTCCACGAGGGACTTTGTCACGCCAGCATGAACGGTTATGAAGTCGACCCCGGCCGCGAGCTGCCTTTCTATCACGTCGAGGAATTCCTCTTCGTCCAGGTCCACCACGGCGCCTCGTCTCAGCCTCGCAAGCGTAGCGGCGCCGTAAAGGGGAACAGTACCGACCGGAACGGATGACTCGGCCAGGACCATGTGGAGGATCTCGTCCAGGTTGTCGGCGAGCGAGAGGTCCATGACAGCGTCGGTTTTGGCCCGCAGGGCGGCATGAAGTTTTTCGCGCTCGTGTTCCAGGGACGAAGAGAGGGTGCTCGCACCGATGTTGGCGTTCACTTTTGTCCGGGAGCCTTTGCCCACCACCATGGTCCCCCGTCCGGTCCGGTGCCCAAGGACAACGGCCTCGCCGGAAACGATGTTTGATGCGAGATCCTCGACCGGGATCCCTTCCCGCGCCGCAAGATGCCTGAGGTTGTCCGGAATGGCTCCGCTCCGAAGTTGGGTGATGAGGGTTTCCATGGCCTTTCCTCCAATAAAAAAACGCCGTCCGAAGGGTGGACGGCGTTTGCGTAGTGCTGGCAAACTTCGTTTCCCTCCGCTGGTATTACCCAGGTCAGGTGGTAGGAGTCGTCGACTTGCGGCCGACCTCTCAGCCCGGCACAACCGGGCTCCCCCAACGAATATTTCCCTTACGTATAGTGAGGGCCTGGACTGTTGTCAAGTAATAGTGGTCTCGTAAAAAGTCGAAAAAGTATGAGCCTCTTGCAAAATGACGTCACCCCCGACCTGAATCAGACCTGTGGCCTCGGGATGATCTTTCCGTTTTTGACGCCGAATACCTGGTCCGCCACCTCGGCCAGGGCAGGCTGGTGGGAGATGGCGAGGATGGTGATCTGCCCGCGCAGGCGGGACAGTGTGGCGCAGATGGCCTGTTCGTTCTCCGGGTCGAGGGCGCTCGTTGCCTCGTCCAGGATGAGGAGGCGTGGGCCATGGGACAGGGCCCGGGCGATGGCGATACGCTGGCGCTGTCCGCCGGAGAGCTTGGCCCCCCGCTCCCCGACCACGGCGTGCAGTCCACCGGGCATGGAGGCAACGAAATCCCATGCCCCTGCGGCCCGAAGCGCCTCTTCCACATCCTTTTCGTCCAGCTCCGGATCGCCCAATTGCACGTTTGCGAAAACCGTGTCATGGAGAAGGACCGTCTCCTGTGGGACGTATCCTATCTGCCTCCTCCAGAATCCCAGATCGATCTCGGACAAAGGGATGTCGTCGATAAGGATCCTCCCGGCTGACGGGCGGAGAAGACCGGTGATCAGGTCTATGATCGTGGTCTTTCCCACCCCTGACGGGCCGATGATCAGGATCATGGAACCGGCAGGGATTTCGATGCTGGCGTCCTGCAGGACAAACCGGTCATCATAGCAAAACGTGACGGAATCCAGCCGGATCCGCCGAGTGAAAAGGACCTTTTTCTTTCCGGAAGAGGTATCCTGCCTGGCCTTGGCATCCTCGATCCTATGGATGAGGGCCCAGTACGCGGCCTCGCACGCGGCCATGTCCTGCTGACGCTGCTGGAATTTTCCCAAAAGCCCGAGCAGACGAGCCAGAAGAAAGACCAGCATCATTACCTCTGAGAGTACGAGCTTCCAGAGCACGAGGGTGATGTAAAGTCCCCCTGTGACGAAAAGCATGATGATGGGTTCCTGAAGGCTTTTCAGCATGGCCTTGCTTAACACCTGTTTGCGAAGCGCGGTGTTCAGGCTGATGGAATCGGCCCGTAGCAGGGATTCGGCCAGATCCTCTCTCCCCATGGACCTCAGAGGCTTTATGGACTGGAGGCTGTCCATCAACCGGGATGCAAGCGATTGGAGGAGAAGGGTCTGTTTCCGCCCGGCCTTTTTGGTCTTTCTCACAAGGCCGTTCAAGAGAAAAAGGAGTGCGGAACCTGCGGCAAAGGCGGTAAGGGCCGCCTGCCAGGACACAAGAACGGCCATGACCCCGTACACCACGGCCTGTATGAAATACATGACCGCTATCGCACCGTGGAGGTAGGCCTGAGAGGCCTGTATGACCTCGGTGGTGGCGGCGTTCACAAGCCTTCCGGCCGTTTGGGTCACGTAGTATTCCCACCTTACCCCGAGGATGGCCGTGAGGAGATCCAGACGGAGGCCGGTCGCCACATTGGAAACCGTGTACCCGACCTTTTTGTCGGCAAAAAGGAGACACACGCCCTTTAGGAGGACGGCTACAACGACCATGAGAAGAAGTGTTTCGACCGTGGGCTGGACACCGATATATTTCAGCATGGAAGAGGCCAGGGCGCCGATTCCTGATGCAGATTCCTTGTCCTGTCCGGCCAGCGCGATGTTGAGCATGGGAAGAAGGGCCGAAAGTCCAACCCCCTCGATGATTCCAGCTATCAGGAGAGAAAGGACCATGGTGGCGGCCTCGCCCGGATATGTCCGGGCGAAATGGAGCATCAGGCGCATGTCTGTGCCACCTTTCCGTGTGGTGAATGATTCGCCGGATCTTTTCTATTTGAATCTGTGTGCCGACAGCCGGAGTATTTGTTCCGTGCGGCAAATAGCCCCCGTCCATGGGGACGGATTTGCCGTCGGCTTATTCTGTAAGATCGAAAGGTTGAGTGCATATCTCACGGATTCAGGTTTTACCTATTAAGTGTCGTGGACAGCACCTTGGCATGCAAGACAAGCCGTCAGGCAGGACGAGCCAGACCCCGGACCGGTCAATCCGGCATATGTAGATCGTGTGCCAAGGCAAGCGCTGCACTATTTGCGCGCAAGGCCGCCAATGGATGCGAATGCATAGAGCATGAAGCCGATCTGATCAGGGGTGTGGGCGGCGCTCACACTGCATCGAAGGAGACTCACCCCGCCAGGGGTTGCCGGAGGGAGGACGAGGTTGACGTAAACACCCCGATCGAGAAGGGCCTTCCAGGCGAAAAGGGTCTTTTCTCTCGACGGCATGAGCACCGCTATCACAGGGGAGGGTTCGGGGCCGAGCGAAAACCCCATGTCCAGGAGGCCTTGGTAAAGGGTCAGGGCATTCTCCCAGAGACGTTCCCTCAGGGCGGACCCCTCGGCAAGCTTTTTAAGGGCGACTCTCACTGAGGCCATGGTCGCCGGTGAGGGGGACGCGGTAAATATGTAGGCCCGGCTTGCGTAACGGATGAGATCCAGCTCCGCATGCCTGCTCACACAGAAGCCCCCGATGGTCCCGAGGCTCTTGCTGAACGTTCCTACCAGGATATCGACTTCGTCTTCGCAGCCGGCCTCTTCGGCAAGGCCACGGCCATGTGCGCCGAGGACACCCAAAGAATGGGCCTCATCCACCATGAGGCATGCGCCGAATCCCTTGGTCACTTCGACGAGTTCCCGAAGTGGGGCCCGGTCCCCGAACATACTGTAAATCCCCTCCACGATGACAAGGGCGTCTTCCGCAGCCCCTCCCAGCCTCTTGAGACGTTTTTCCAGATCATGAGGGTCGTTGTGGCGGAAACGGATGGTCCTTCCCCCGCTCATGCGGCATCCGTCATAGATGCTCGCATGACAATCCCCGTCTATGAGGACGGGATCATCCGGGCCGATCAGGGCGGCGATGACACCCAAATTGGCGAGGAACCCGGTGGAAAAGACGATGGAACTCGTGCACTGGAAAAATTCGGCAAGGTCTGTCTCCAGGGCGCGGTGGCAGGAAAAGGTCCCGTTTGCCATGCGAGAGCCCGTCGTCCCCGTGCCGGAAAGTCTCATGGCCTCGCATGCGGCCTCGATGGCGTCCGGATCGAAGGTCAAACCGAGGTAGTTGTTCGTCCCGGCGAGGAGGACGGTCTTTCCGTTTACGCTTGCCTCGGTGGGAGAGGTGAATCCATCGAAGACGACATTGAAAGGATCCGCTCCAAGGGGCACCAGAGAGGCCCTGGCCTCGGCTATGGGAAGAAGTCTTTTGAACATATCTATAATGTCGATGAAAAACCCAATCTTCTGCGCGACCTGCATCCTTAATCACTGCGACGCACGCTAACTACGTCTCATTCTTTAGGATTTGCGCACCTTTCTGTCTGCCGCCCGCCTGTCGGCAGACTGGGGATGAGCCTATCTGCCGATAGGCAGGCGGCATCATATTCCAAGGGTTTTTGCAGTGCAATCATCTGGGAATTCTGAAAAAAGGATTTGTATCACCTTTGATGGCAAAAAGCATAGAGGCCCTAAACGGCATCTTCCAGACCGCCAAGGCAAAAGCAAGGGGATATCGCAATGTCGAGACCCTGAATCCGTGAGCCGACGTTCGGGCTGTTTGTTCCGTGCGGCAAATAGCCNNTCCATGGGGGCGGATTTGCCGACGGCACCCGTCCATGGGCGCCTCACTCCACAAACACCCCGAACGTCGGCTTATATGAAAAATCGGTAGGTTGAATGCATATCTCACGGATTCAGAGAGACCTTTATCAGCATCATCTTCCTGCTCGCCGCACCCATCCAGGAACTCATCAAATTCCACACAAAATGACGAAGAGCAAAGTTTATTCCGATCGGCATGTGAAGTGCCTAAGGGATTATTCTTCGAGGATGTGCTGGATCCTAAGGACGAGGTCCCGGACCGTGCGGATCTCAAAGAGATCGCTTACGGGAAACGTGATGTCAAAGGCGTCCTCTATCTCGGTTACCACCTCCATGACCTGGAGTGAGTCGAGTCCGAGATCCTTAGTTATCTCGGTATGCTCATTGATCTCTTCGGCCTTGACAGACATGCGTGTCTTTGCAAATCCCGCAAGTATGGACCGTGTCCGATGGAGTATTTTTTGATAATCCGCCATTGTCAGATTTCCCATCACAGACCGAATACTCGGCGAAGTCCCTGCTCAAGGTCGACCGCAGGCATCCACCCGCCCATCTCCCCTCCGTGGCCGGGGCAGCAGACCCAATCCTCATGGCAGAGCTCCCTGGCCTTTCCCGCGGTTAGGATGGGGCTCATGCCCGTCATTGACGCTGCAAGGGTATTCATGCCGGCAAGCATCCTCAAAAAACCCGGCGGAATCCTCACACGCAGGACCGGTCTCCCGAGGATCCTCGATGCGGTCTCCCCCACATCCTTCCAGGAGTATCCGCCCGGCCTCCCGTCATGAAGCTCGAAACACCTCCCTGAAAGGTCCACACCTTTGAACCAAAAAACGATGGCCCGCGCAAGATCCTCTACAAAGATGAGGGAGAAACGGCCCTCTCCAGTACCCGGGGCGAGGAGGAGACCCCGCCGCATGCATTCAAAAAGGGGCCTGAGGGCGCGATCTCCCGGTCCATAGACGGCGGGAGGACGAATGATGGTCCATTCGAGGGCATCTTGCCGCGAAATGAGGTCTTCTCCGAGGCGCTTGCTTCCAGCATATGGGGAGATTTCCGGCATGCGGGCCGCGAGGGACGAGACGTGGAGTAGGCGTGGGCGGTGTTTCGAGTGGCTGATGACGGAGACGAGCCGTTTCACCCCCTCCACGTTTGCAGGGACAAAATGACCTGAATGCACCCCTGTAATGGCGCCCGCACAGTTGACGACCGCGTCGGCATCGCGGATGAGATGTTCGAGACTGGGGATATGGAGCAGGTCCCCAGGGATCCACGTAAGTCCTGGGGCGGATGGCGGCGTAGAGCCTGAGCGTGGCCGAAAAAGGGCCCTGACCTGCACGCCACACTTGATGAACTGACGGATGACGGCCCTGCCGATGAAACCCGTACCACCGGTGACGGCCACGGTTACCGCAGCATCCTCCGGCCGGGCAGAACAAATACCCCACCCATCGGCCTCCGGATTCAAGGAAAAGGTCACGTCACGAGACAGGATTCTTGGCTGTAGGTCACTTCGGTCAGTGATCTCTTGTCGCGAAGATTGCGGAGATACCTTTCCCTGGCACGCGAACGTGACAATTTTCCGGAAGAGGTCTTGGGAAGGCTGTGAGGCGGGACACATTCCACCGTGCAATAGATACCGAATTCCTCGTAGATCCGGGAGGTAAGTTCCTTGATGGACGCGGCTTGTTTCTGTTCTTCGAGGATTCGGCATTGGACCAAAAGGATGACCTCTTCCCCCAAGGTACCGGAGACCGAAAATGCCACGGCATCCTGCGGGTGTACTCCCGGTATATCTTCAGCAAGGAGTTCCAGGTCCTGGGGCCAGATATTCCTGCCGTTGACGATGATGAGGTCCTTTTTGCGCCCGGTGACAACGATCTGTCCGTCCGCCATGTAGGCGATATCCCCCGTATTGAGCCATCCATTCCGGTCCAGGACGTTGCTTGTCTCATCCAGGTTATCCAGATAGCCGGACATGATGCTCGGCCCCCTTACATGAAGGATGCCGCATGTGCGTTCCGGCACGGCCCTTCCCCATTCGTCCCTTATCTCGATCTCATGACCCGGAAGCGGGAACCCGCACAGGACGAACTCCTTTGCCCTCGTCCCGTTACGCGATGAAAGAGCGAGTCCCCGCTCCATGAAGATCTCGTTCTCTATCCTGTCCGTTTCAAGCCCTTGGCCCAACGGGGCAAAACTGACAGCAAGGGCGCATTCGGCCATCCCGTATGAGGCGACGAAGGATTCCCGTTTAAAACCGCACGAGGAAAATTTATCCGCGAACCTGTGAAGGATGTCCGGGCGGATCATCTCCGCCCCTACCCCTGCCACACGCCAGGAAGTGAGGTCAAAGGAGGGACATTCCGAGGCCTTGAGTCTCTGCACACACAGGGCGTATCCAAAGACCGGGGCATAAGATATGGTCCCTTTATTCCGTGTAATAAGGGCTGGCCACAGCCCAGGGCGCATGATGAAGTTCTGTGTCTTGAGATAGTCCACCGTGAGTTGGGCAGCCATGGGAGAAAGGAGAAATCCCACAAGTCCCATGTCATGATAAAATGGAAGCCAGGATACGCACCGATCCTCAGGGCCGACATTAAGACCATGCTGGGTGATGCCTGCAATATTGGCCATGACGGCGCGATGGGTGACGATCACTCCCCTGGGAAATCGAGTGCTTCCAGAGGTGAATTGGACGTAGGCTATGTCATTCGGTGACGGGGCACGGAGGGGAAGATCGGCAACGGGAAGGAGGTCAAAGGCGGCCGGTGTGCCTGAATAAACAAGGCCAATGCCGCTTGCGGCCTCCTTGAGGAGCGGATACAGGTTTTCGGATGCCATGGCGGCCGTGGCGCCGCTTGCGGCAAGATAGCCCCTGAGCCTTTTTATGAAGGCGTCCTTTCCTCCCATGTGTATGGCAGTGGAGAGGGGTACGGGCACGAGGCCCGCATAGTGACAGGCGAAGAAAAATCGGACAAAATCAGGGTCGGTCTCCGCACAGAGGGCAAAACGGGTTCCGGGCGAAAGACCGAGGCCGAGGAGCTTCCGCGCCATTATGACGGCATCCTTTTGGAGATCCGCATAGGTAAGCACGGAATCGAGCTGACAGCCTCTCGAGTAGAAATTGAGCCCTGTATCCCCCGTGGCCGCGTACTCGAGGGCCTGGATCAATGTCCCAAAGACGCCCCGTTTTTGAGGGATTGTATTGGCTGTCGGTGTCTCTTTCATGGTCTTCATGAAAATTAATTAATGGAAAATATGATGGTCTCGTAAAAAGTCGAAAATTCCTATTTTGGCGTCATTCCGGCGTAGGCCGGAATCCAGTGTTTTCAATATGTTCTAGATGCCGTATCAGGTCCGGCATGACGAGTTTGGGACTTTTTTACGACGCCATCAACAAAAATAGATTCGAATTCTATCGTTTAATTTAATTATTACAAGATGTCACAAAAAAAAATTTCATCATTTTCCTCTGCTCGTTCCCAGGAAGGCGACGGAAAAGAGAATTGCGGCCATATTCACGTATCGCCGGTCCTGAAAAGGCATGACCGTGACGCATTCCTTCGACTCCCTTTCAGGATCTTCGACAGGGATCCGGCATGGATCCCCCCCCTTCTGATCGAGAGAAAAGGCCACTGTTCACATAGAAATCCCTTTTTTTCCCACGCGATCGGAGAAAGTTGGATCGCAAGGCGTTCTGGGATGCCTGTCGGGCGTATCAGCGCCCATATCGACCATCTACGCCTGGAAAGATATGGGGACGACACGGGTTTTTTCGGGATGCTCGATGCCGTGGACGACCCATCGGTCTTTCGGGCACTTTTTGCCCACGCTGAGCGATGGCTTCTGGATCACGGCATGCGGAGGGTCCTTGGGCCATTCAATTATTCCATCAACCAGGAGTGCGGGCTCCTCGTGGAAGGTTTCGGCATCCCTCCTTCCGTCATGATGGGGCACTGTCAGCCCTATTACCCGTTACGGGTGGAGGAATTGGGCTACTCCAAGGCCAAGGACCTCCTCGCATATCACATTCAGACCGATTTTCCGGTCCATTCCGCCCTTGCTTCCCTGCAGGCCCGTTACGCAGACAGGATAAGGATGCGGACCCTTGACAAACGCCTCTTTTTCAAAGACCTCCAGATCATCAGAGACATCTACAACGACGCGTGGTCCGGCAACTGGGGGTTTGTCCCGTTCACAGAAGAGGAGTTCCGGGAGGTGGGAAGCGCCATGAGGTTTCTGGTCCCGCCGGACTATGTGCGCATCGTCGAGGTGGACGGCGAGCCCGCAGCCATGATGGTCCTCTTCCCAAACCTGAACGAGGCCATTAAGGACCTGGATGGCAGGCTTTTCCCCATCGGATGGCTGAAGCTCCTGTGGCGGCTCAAGGTCTCCGGCCTTAAAAGCGGACGCGTGCCCCTCATGGGGGTTCGAAGGCGATACCAGAACAGCATGCTCGGGGCAACCCTCTCCCTTATGATGATCACGTCCATCCAGTCCTCTGGATTGGCTCGGGGGATCAGGGAGGTGGAGATGTCCTGGATACTCGAGGACAACTCGGGAATGATCAAGATCATCGAATCCATAGGTGGTACGTGCTATAAGCGCTATCGAATCTATGAAAAGGCGTTGGGAAATTGACCGGACGGAATGGGCCAGAAATGCGTCTGACAGCCATCGTCCTCGCGGCTGACCGGGCTCCCGACGACCCCCTGGTCGCAAAGGCCGGCGTCCGGTGCAAGGCCCTCGTCCCTGTCGCCGGCCGCCCTATGCTGCTCCGTGTCCTGGACGCCCTCGAGGCATCTCCGTTCGTGGGGGAGAGGATCGTTTGTGGTCGGTCTGATCTGTTGCTTTCCCAAAATGCCGAGCTGTCCCGCCTTGTCAAAGGCAATGAGGTCCGATGGGTGGAGGCAGGGGCCACGCCTTGCACCAGCGCCCTGGCCGCCTTTTCCGGGATCTCACCGGACCGGCCCGTTCTTCTCACCACTGCGGATCATGCACTGCTGACTCCGGGTATCGTCGAAGATTTTTGCCGCAAGGCCCTCACGACAGGGTGCGATGCCGCTGCCGCCCTCATGCGCGCAGACGAGGTGATCTCGGCCTTTCCCGCTGTCAGACGGACGGTCCTTCGCATGAAGGATGGAGGATATTGCACCTGTAATCTCTTTGCGTTCCTCACGCCTCAGGGCAGGCTGGCCGTGGATTTCTGGAAAAGGGTGGAAAGGGAGCGGAAGAGACCGGTTCGGGTGGCTTACTCTTTGGGTATCTGGGCGGTCTTGAGATATCTGGCAGGCTTCATGACCCTCGAAGAGGCCATGCTCCGGCTTTCCCGAGCCATGCGTATTCGGGCCTGCGCGGTCCTCATGGAAGATCCCCGATCCGCCGTGGACGTGGACAAGGCTGCCGACTGGGAGCTGGCTGAAGAGATCCTGAAGAACAAAACCACGCATCCATGTCGCTGAAACGGATTTTCCACCCCTGATCCCGCTCAAAAAACCGATTCTCGCGGCGTTTCTTCAAATTTCCAGTCCATGCGTGTACGCTGTAGAAGCGAATCGTGATTCGCCCTTCTCATTCCTGGAAAAATTCGCGCCTTCCTGCCTGCGCCAGGCAGGCCTGCTTGCCGCACCATCCAGGAACTCATCAAAAAATTCCGGCTCTTCGTCATTTCGTGTGGAATTTGATCGGTTTCCAGTGCGCAGTTGCATACCGCCTCGTCATTCCGGCGGAGGCCGGAATCCAGTATAGAACGTGAATTATGAAGCCGTGCGTCTATCTT